>CAZVHV010000054.1:0-928 GCA_964627025.1 uncultured Oscillospiraceae bacterium
CCTCGATTCAAAGGCGCGTCGCCCCAGCGGCCGGCCGTCGGCAGGCGGCCAGGATGCTCATACCCCAAAGCCTGTGAAGAACACTTCGACGGAAAAATCAACCACGAAGGCCTGTCCGCTTCCGTCAGTTTCAAGCCCTTCGTGCCCTTCATGGTTTTTCATGGCAGCGCCGCGCCACAAACCGCCGCGGTCGATCGTAGATCGGAAACGCGATGCTGGAGGAGTCCGTGATCCACTGGCCGGGACACGCGTGAACAGGAGTGGAAGACCGGCGCGGCGGCGCAGCCGCCGCAGACGATGGACCCGCCGCCCGCCGGCAGGACGCCGGTTCGAGCAGCGGGCGGAATTCGAGGGCCGCAAGGCGGCGCGCGGCTACGCCCTGCGGCGCTTTCGCAGCGGCCCGGGCGTCACCGGACGACCGGAGACGGCCGGTCGACAGATGCCGGGCTACCGGTTCTCGCCCATACCCACACGTTGATTGTGAAGAGAAGGAGCGAGACCAGAACCAGCACCGAGCCGGCTGCAACTATTGGCTCGAAGCTCATGTTGCCAGTCTGGATGAGCGCGAAAAGGCCGGCCACCATTGGCGGCAACCCGAGGTTGTGCAGCCAGAAATGCGCCACGGCGAGACGCGTCGCTGCAAGGCCCGGCACGACGAGGTACGCGATACCCGCAAGCGCCATCGTGGCCCATCCGAGGATCCCGATGTGCGAGTGCACCGAAACGAATACGTGGTTGTGGGTGATGGCCATGTAGAGGCCGAGCAACAGCGATGCCATGAGATAGAGGCTCGCGATCCTGATGAGTGCCATGCCTTGCCAGTTTCCGGGGGTCATCTCCTGCCTCCTGATGCGCATGTCGGTCAATCTGTTGCCGCTCGCTTCCCCGGGGCCCGGAAGCTCCTTCAGGGCTGCGATTCCGCCAGGCC
>CAZVHV010000054.1:938-9202 GCA_964627025.1 uncultured Oscillospiraceae bacterium
GTCCTTTCATCACGGCCTCCGTTCGGGAACCGCCGCGGATGCGGGTGCGGCTCACGTCAACTCCGGCTACCCGCTTTTCGAGGTTACGTGTTCGGGAACGACGCGGATGTGACGGTTGTCATATTGCGAGAGGGAAAATCGCCGGCCGGGAAGGCGAACCCGCGCTTGGGCCCGGGAACCGGAATGGTAGATACTGACGTGATATGGCTCACCGCATCAGTGCTCTTCTGGTGCTCCTCACGGGCATTGCTGTCCTTGCGGCAGGAGACCCTTTCACCTCGAGCAGACAGTCTGGTGACGGCAGCCTCGAACGGCGGGCGGAGGCCGCCCGTGTGTCGGCACGTTCACACTATGAAGAGGTGGCCGCGAGGCTCCTGGAGAAGGGCCTTGCCGAACTCGGGGCCTGGGAGTCGCTCGAGAAGATCCTGTCGGTCGGGCCCCGGCCAACCGGTTCACCCGAGGCCGACGAAGCCGTGGCGCTCCTAGCCGGCCACATGAAGGCGCTCGGGTTCGACAACGTCCGCACCGAACCGACCACCGTCATCAGGTGGGTGCGAGGTCCCATCGAGGAGGGCGCAATCGTTTCCGGGGTGTTCGGCAGGATCCCGGTCAAGGTGCGGGCCATAGGCCGCAGAGTTCGCACTCCGGGCGAGGGGATTAGAGCACGTGTGATCGAGGTGCGATCGTTCGAAGAACTCGAGAAGGCCGGCGAGACTGCGCGCGGTCGCATCGTCTTCTTCAACGGCAGGATGGATCCCGCCTTGCTCGACACGTTCAGGGCCTACGGGGCTGCCGCCCGGCAGCGCTCGGCGGGAGCGGTTGCCGCCGCGCGCGCCGGCGCCGTCGGCGCCATCGTCAGGTCGCTGACCATTCGCCTGGACGACGACCCGCGAACCGGCACTATGAGCTACGACCCGGCTGTGCCGAAGATACCGGCGGCGACGATTTCGACCGAGGCCGCGGAGAGGTTGAGCGAGGTGCTGCGGGAGGACCCGGACGCGGAGTTCTACTTCAAAACCTCCTGCGAGACGCTCCCCCCTGTCAAATCGAACAACGTCATGGGGGAACTGCGCGGAACCGAGAAGCCGGAGGAAGTGGTGCTGGTCGGTGGCCACCTCGACAGCTGGGACCTGAGCCCGGGGGCTCATGACGATGCCGCGGGCTGCGCCCAGTCGATAGAAGCGCTGAGGCTCATCAAGGCGCTGGGCCTCGTTCCGAAGCGGACCATACGCGCCGTGCTGTTCATGGACGAGGAGAACGGGGGGACCGGCGGCCGTGATTACGCGCGCTCGGTGAACAGGAAGAGCGAGCGCCACATCGCGGCCATCGAGTCCGACCGCGGCGGCTTCCTTCCGCTTGGCATTGGCGTCGGCGCCACCGGCGAAACCTACGACCGCATCAAGGCCTGGGAACCGCTCTTACAACGCGTTGGCCTGCAGTGGATCCGGCCGGGGGGCGGCGGCGTGGACATCGCGCCGCTCGAGGCCTCGGGCACGGTGCTCATGAGCCTCGTGCCCGATTCCCAGCGGTACTTTGACGTTCACCACTCGAGCGGCGACACCATCGACAAGGTTCATCCGCGCGAGCTCGAGCTGGGCGCTTCTGCCCTTGCGCTGATGTCCTACCTCCTCTCGCAGGAAGGCCTGGCAAGGTAGACGTGGCGCTTGCCGCTGCCGGTCAGAAGCGCGGCATCCGGAAGCGCGTGTCAGGGATCTCGGGGTTGATCTCCACTTTCTGGATCACCATCCTCCCCCGCTCCGAGCTTCCCTTCGGCCCCGATTCCATCAAGTGCGGGATCATGAGGCCGTCCACCTCGCGGTAGTCGCCGATTCTTCCTTCGGTCTCGGTTTCCTTGCCTGGCAGCGGCGACGTCTTGCCCTCGACCCGAACCTCCAGGTACGTCTCCGCATCGAGGAAGTAGTAGCGGACATCGCCGTTCTTGAAAGTTATCTCGAGCTTGTAGGCCTCGCGCCCCTCGACCGTTTCCTTGCCGGCAAGCTCGATCCGGTGTCCCTTGGCCCGGTAGTCGACCAGCGGACCGTCGAAGTCGGCCTGCTCTTCCATCATCCTGGCGGCCTCGACCGGAACCTTCTCCGGGCCACGCGGCGTCAGTATCCATCCAGTCTTGCCGTCGAATCCCTGGGTGACGGTCCTGCCCTCCACGTCGATGTTCATCCGCATCCTGTTGGGACGCTTGAACTCCATCACGAAGGGCGCCTCCATGCCGGGCTTAACCGTCATCGTTCCGGTGATCCTGAGGCTCTCGACCGCCCGCAGCCTCTCTGCTGTGGCACGGCCCGACGTCGGCTTTTAAGGATATGGCGCTGCAGATGCTGCCCCACCTGCTCTCGGCCTCGCTGGTGAAGACGCAGGAGGACAAGACGGTGTGCATCCTGGTGGCCACTTCGGGAGACACCGGCAAGGCGGCGTTGGAAGGGTTCCGTGACGTTCCGCATACGCGCATCCTCGTCTTCTACCCCAAGGACGGCGTCTCCGCCATCCAGGAACTCCAGATGAAGACGCAGGGCGGCGAGAACGTCGGCGTGTGCGCTGTGGAGGGCAACTTTGACGATGCCCAGACCGGCGTAAAGACCCTGTTTTCCGACGAGGCGCTGCGCAGGGAACTGGCCGGCCGCGGATATTTCCTGTCCTCCGCCAATTCGATCAACTGGGGGCGCGTGCTGCCGCAGATCGTCTACTATGTTTCCGCCTACTGCGACCTTGTTCGCGACGGGAAAATCGAAAACGGGGACGAGATCAATGTCTGTGTCCCGACCGGCAACTTCGGAAATATCCTCGCCGCATTCTATGCCAAGCAGATGGGGGTGCCCATCAAACGCCTGATCTGCGCTTCCAACAGCAATAATGTGCTCACCGATTTCCTGAAGACCGGCATCTACGACCGGAACCGGACGTTTTTTAACACCCTGTCCCCCTCCATGGATATCCTCATCTCCAGCAATCTGGAGCGCCTGCTTTTCAGCCTCTCGGGAGAAAACGACGCGCAGGTGCGCGGCTATATGGAGTGCCTGGCCGAAACGGGCCGCTACGAGGTGAGCGAAGAACTGAAGCGAAAGCTGGCCCAGTATTTCTCCGCTGGCTTCTGCGACGACGACGCTACGAAGGCCACCATCCGCGAGATGTGGGAGAAACATCACTACCTTATCGATACGCATACCGCAGTGGCCTTCCATGTGTTGGAAGAGTACCGCCGTGAAACGGGTGACGATACCCTCGCCATTGTGGCCTCCACCGCCAGCCCGTTTAAGTTCTGCGACAGCGTGCTGGATGCGCTGGGCGTTACGAAAATTGCGGAGGGCACCGACGTTCTGGATCAGCTTGCAGAGAAAACGGGTGTCCCCGCGCCGGCTCCTCTGGCCGGGCTCAAGGATCAGGCCGTGCGCTTTGACCAGTGGGTGGAAAAAGAGCAGATGGTGGACAAGGTTCTTGAGATGCTGAACTGACGGGGTGATTTTGTGGCGCTGTTCGCCATAGGAGATATGCATCTCTCCCTGGGTGCCGACAAGCCCATGGATGTGTTCGGCGGAGTCTGGAACGGGTATGTGGACAAGCTGGCAAAGGGATTTGAAGTGGTGGCGCCGGAGGATACCGTGGTGATCTGCGGCGACATTTCCTGGGGGATGAGCCTGCAGGAAGCGGAGCGGGATTTTGCGTTTCTCAACGCACTGCCCGGGAAAAAACTGCTGCTGAAGGGCAACCATGACTACTGGTGGACCACGGTCTCCAAAATGGAGACGTTTTTCCGGGAACACGGATTCGACACACTGCATATCCTGCATAATAACTGCTACCTCTACGGAGAGACCGCCCTCTGCGGCACCCGGGGCTGGTTTTACGACGAGACCGGGAGCCAGAAGGTCTTTCGCCGGGAGCTCATCCGTCTGCAGGCATCGCTCCAGGCGGCCGGGGAACGGGAGAAGCTGTGCTTTCTGCACTATCCGCCCTGTTACGAGGGGTATGCCTGCCGTGAGATCATGGAGCTTTTGGAGGAGTATTCGGTCTCCCGCTGCTACTACGGACACCTTCACGGCGCGGCCTGCCGCCTTGCGTTGAACGGGGTGCGGGGGAGTGTGGAATACCGCCTGATCTCGGCCGACTGCCTGGGTTTTCAGCCGCAAAAAATATATGACTGACCGAAAAAAAGTCTGGAAATTTAAATTACAATCTGATAAGATAAAGCAGATACAGCAAAATGGCGCCAGGGAGCTGAAGCACAGCCGCCGGAGAGCGCCCACAGGAGGAAGTTAACAAGATGAATGTCAAGAGCGTGGAGAAACAGGAACACAGTGCCGTAGAGCTGGTCATCGAAGTTTCCAAGGAGGAGTTCGAGGCGGCGATCGAGAAGGCCTATCATAAACAGAAGGGCAGCATCTCCGTTCCCGGTTTCCGGAAGGGCAAGGCGCCCCGCAAGGTGATCGAGGGCATGTACGGTTCCGGTATGTTCTATGAGGACGCCATCAACGCCCTCTATCCCACCGCTTACAGCCAGGCTGTGGAGCAGGAGAAGCTGGATGTGGTATCCTACCCCAGCGTGGAGATCACCGATGTGGGCAAGGACGGCTTTTCCTTCAAGGCGACGATTACCGTGCGCCCGCTGGCTGCCATCAAGGATTATAAGGGACTGACCGTCTCCAAAGCAGGAGTCGCAATCAACGATGCGGATATCGAAGAAGAACTGAAGTCCTATGTCAACCGTGCCACGCGCATTGTGACGGCCGAGCGCCCCGCACAGATGGGCGATGTCGCTGTCATCGACTATGAGGGATTTGACAACGGTGTGCCGTTTGAAGGCGGAAAGGATGAAAACCACGAGCTGGAGCTCGGTTCCCAGTCCTTTATTCCCGGCTTCGAGGAGCAGGTCGTCGGTATGACCGCCGGCGAGGAAAAGGAGATCACTGTCTCCTTCCCTGAAAATTATCATGCTAAGGATCTGGCCGGCAAGCCGGTGGTCTTTAAGGTAAAGCTCCACGAGGTGAAGGAGCGCATTGCTCCCGTGCTGGACGATGAGTTTGCCAAGGACGTTTCCGAATTCGACACCCTCGACGAACTGAAGAAGGACCTGGGGGAGAAGCTCAAGAAGCGCCGCGAGCAGGAAGCGGAGCACGCGTTTGAGGAGGATGTCCTCGAGCAGCTGGTCGGCCTTATGGAAGTGGAGATCCCCGATCCCATGGTGGACTATCAGGTCGACAAGATGGTGGACGATTATGCCATGCGCATTACCAGCCAGGGCATTCCGTTCGAGCAGTATCTGCAGATGATGGGCATGACCCGCGACGATATGCGTGCGCAGGCGAGAACGGGCGCGCTGCATCAGATCCAGGGACGGCTGGCGCTGGAGGCGGTGGCCGCCGTCGAGCAGATCGAGGTGACCGCGGAGGATACGGAAGCGGAGATTGCCAAACTGGCTGAGCAGTACGGCATGGAGCCGAATCAGGTCCGCGACCTCCTTCCCCCGGAAGATTTGAAGGGCGATCTGCTCCGTCAGAAGGCCATGAAGGTGGTCGTCGACAGCGCCACCGTCGTGCCTGCTTCCGCTGAAGCTGACAAAGCCGCGGAAAAAGCCGGCGCGGAGAAGCCCAAGGCCAAGGCATCCGCAAAGAAGGCCAAGGCAGAGGAATAACTTTCCACCGCAGGGGCATACTCTGTTCAGCGCGCCGGAATTCCAGCCGCTGAATTTTTGCCCAAGGAAAAAGGAGACGGCATTATGGCTTTGATCCCATATGTAGTAGAGCAGACGAATCGCGGAGAGCGGTCTTATGATATCTTCTCCAGACTGCTGAACGACCGCATCATTTTCCTGTCCGAGGAGGTCAATGACACCACGGCCAGCCTGGTCGTGGCGCAGCTTCTGTATCTGGAAGCGCAGGACCCCGACAAGGACATCCAGTTTTACATCAACAGCCCCGGCGGCTCGGTAACGGCCGGCTTGGCCATTTATGACACCATGCGGTATATCAAAGCCGACGTGTCCACCATTTGCATCGGTATGGCCGCCAGCATGGGTGCATTTCTGCTGTCCTCCGGCACAAAAGGCAAGCGCATTGCCCTGCCGAACGCCGAGATCATGATCCATCAGCCGTCCGGCGGCACGCAGGGCCAGGCGACGGACATCCTGATCCAGGCCAGACGTCTGGAGAGCATGAAGAAAAAGCTCAATGCCATTCTGGCGGAGAATACCGGAAAAACAGTGGATGTGATCCAGGCCGACTGTGAGCGGGATAATTTCATGACTGCCGAGGAAGCAAAAGAATATGGCCTGATCGACAAGGTCATCTATACGAGATAAGTATCGATAGGAGCGGGGGATATACGCCACGCTCCTATCAAATCTATCAGGCGGAGAATGCCGCCGCCATACCTGAGAGGTGATTGAAATGGCAAAAACTGACGAACGCAAACCTGTACGCTGTTCCTTCTGCGGTAAGCATCAGGAGCAGGTTGCCCGCATCATCGCCGGACCGGGCGCCTACATCTGCAATGAATGCGTCCATCTGTGCATGAGCATTCTGGATGATACGCAGCCTTCCAGCGAGCAGAGCTGTCCCGACATGCCGGAGGTTATTCCGACGCCCCGTGAGATCCGCGATATTCTGGATCAGTATATTATCGGTCAGGAGAGCGCAAAAATAACCCTGTCCGTTGCGGTGTACAATCATTATAAGCGCATCTACTTCGGCGGCGGGGATGAAGTGGAGCTTCAGAAGAGCAACATTCTTCTCCTGGGACCTACCGGAAGCGGCAAGACCCTTTTTGCACAGACGCTGGCCCGGATTCTGAAGGTACCGTTTGCCATTGCGGATGCCACGACCCTCACCGAGGCCGGATACGTCGGAGACGACGTGGAGAACATCCTCCTGCGCCTGGTGCAGGCTGCCGATTATGACGTGGAGCTTGCCGAGCGCGGTATTATTTATATCGACGAGATGGATAAAATCGCCCGAAAGAGCGAGAATACCTCTATCACCAGAGATGTCTCCGGAGAGGGTGTCCAGCAGGCCCTTCTGAAGATCCTGGAGGGTACCGTCGCCAATGTCCCTCCTCAGGGCGGACGGAAGCACCCCCATCAGGAATTCATTCAGATCAACACGAAGAATATTCTGTTTATCTGCGGCGGCGCCTTTGACGGCATCGAGAAGATCATTGAAAAGCGGCTGGATAAGAAAGCGATCGGTTTCGGCGCCGAGATCCAGAGCAAAAAGGAAAAGGATATCTCCGAGATCCTCAGTGAGATCCAGCCCCATGACCTGCTGAAATTCGGGATCATTCCGGAGCTGGTCGGCCGCCTGCCTGTCATCTCGACCCTCCATTCCCTGACCAGGGAACAGTTGGTGAAGATCCTGGTCGAGCCGAAGAACGCGCTGGTGAAGCAGTATCAGAAGCTGCTGGAGTATGACAATGTAACCCTGGAATTCCAGCCGGAGGCGCTGGAGGCTGCCGCCGCCAAGGCCATCGAACGCGGCATCGGTGCCCGCGGCCTGCGTGCGGTCCTGGAGGAAGTTATGACACAGGTGATGTACGATGTGCCTTCCGACCCGCAGATCTCCAAGGTCATCGTTACCGCCCAGTGCGTCAAAGAGCACATTCCGCCGGAAATCATCAGAGACCCCGATCGCCCCACCCGGCTCCGTCTCGGCGCCGCCGCCCTCAGGGCAGAAGCGGGCGGACTTTCCAACCGCGGGAACGCATCTTAAAAAAGCATGAAAATGGGGCGGGGGGAAATGCCCCCGCCCCATTTGCCTCTATTCCCATCTATTTATCTGAATTTGAAAAGGAAGTGAATGACTATGACCACCGAGTCAAATACCGTCGTCGCAATGCCGGCTCTTGCATTGCGCGGACTGACCATATTCCCCAGTATGCTGCTGCACTTCGATGTGGGACGGGAGGCATCCATTAAAGCGCTGGATGAAGCCATGACAAGCGGCCAGTCCGTCTTCCTGGTAACTCAGCGTGATTTGTCGGTGGAGGCGCCCGTACAGAATGATTTATACACGGTTGGCACGATTTCCACGGTGCGCCAGATCCTGCGCCTGCCCGGCGGTTCGGTGCGGGTCATGGTGGAGGGCGAGTCGAGGGGGAAACTGCACAGCCTGACCCAGACGGTCCCTTATCTGATGGCTGAGGTGGAAGCATTACCGGTCCCGGAGATGAGTGGGCAGAAATCCACCAGGACCGAGGCGATGATCCGCCGTGCCTATGAGCTGTTTGAAAACTATACCGAACTGTCGCCGCGTATGTCCCCG
>CAZVHV010000055.1:0-9191 GCA_964627025.1 uncultured Oscillospiraceae bacterium
CCGAGGTCAGGCGGCTGATCGCCGCGGAGGAGCTTCAGGCGTGCGAGGGCCTCATCCGCGACGCCATGAGCAGGTACCCGCACGCGCCCGAGCCCGAGCCGCACAACCTGATCGGCATCCTGCTGGAAAAGAGGGGCGACCACGCCGCGGCGATCCGGCATTTCCGCGCCGCCTGGGTGCTCGATCCCACTTACATGCCCGCGCGGCAGAACCTCGACTCCTACGGGACGTTTTTCTCCGGCGGCAGATGCGCTTACGACGAGGACGACTGCCTTGCCGAAGGAACGAACGGCAGGGAGGACGGCTATAAAGTCGAATACGACGCGCACGGGGTGGGCCGTGTGGTCGGAAGGGATTGAATATGGAACCGCTGACGGGCAGAAAAGGGAACCGGGACTATACGATCATCGTCGGCTGCGGCAGGCTGGGGGCCAACCTCGCGAACCTGCTCTCCGACGAGGGGGGCGACGTCCTTATCATCGACAAGAACAAGGACGCCTTCCGGAAGCTGTCGCCCTCGTTCGGGGGGATCGCCCTGACCGGGGACGCCATGGACTTCGACGTGCTCGAGGAGGCGCAGATCGGCAGGGCGAGCGTCCTCGTCGCCGTGACGAACAACGACAACGCCAACATCATGGTGGCGCAGATCGCCCGGGAACTGTTCCAGACCGGGCGCGTGATCGCCAGGCTGTATGACCCCGAGCGGGAGTGCGTCTACCATGAGTTCGGCATCGACACCATCTGCCCCGCCGTTCTGTCCGCCCGGGAGATCGACAGGATTCTGTGCGGGAGCAATGCGCCAGAGGGCGCATTCCGGGGGTGAGCGCAATGAAGACGCGTGTGCTGCTGGTTGGAGGAAGGAACAAGGCGCGGGCGCTTGCGGCCTCGCTGATCCGGAAAGGCTACCAGGTGACCGTCGTCAACAATACATATGAGGACTGCCTGAAGCTGGCCGAGATCGACAGGCTCACCGTCATCAACGGGGACGGCACGAGGCCCTTCGTCCTGGAGGACGCCAGCGCGGGCGCCGCGGACATCGCCATCGCGATGACCTCGAAGGACGAGGACAATCTGGTCATCTGCGAGCTCTGCAAAAAGAAGTTCCGCGTCAAGAAGACCGTCGCCCTCCTGACCGACCCGAAGAAGACCGATTTCTTTCACAAAATGGGGATCGACAGCGTGGTCTGCGCCATCACGGCCATCACCGGCATCATCGAGCAGCAGGCCCTCATGGACAAGATCGAGACCCTGATCCCCATCGGCGAGGGGCGTGTCAGCATCGCCGAGGTCCCGATCACCGCCGCCGCTCCGGCCGCGGGGAAAAAGCTGTGGGAGATCGACCTTCCCCAGCAGGTCATCATCGGCTGCATCCTGCGCGGCGAAACGACCATGGTGCCGAGAGGGGACACGCGCATCCTCGCGGGCGACATGCTCGTCCTCATCTCCTCCAACAAGCAGGAGATGGCGGCCATCAGGGAACTGACGGGGCGGTGAGGAGCTTGATGCGCAGATTTTCCCAACGCAGCAACGTCGGAAAGCTCATGCTGCTGACCGGCCTGCTCGTGGCCGTGCCGCTGGCCGTCCTGCCGTTTTACCCCGGGGACGCGGTCTATGCCGGGCCGTTTCTGCTCCCCTCGCTCGGTTCGGTGTTTCTCGGCTGCGCCGCCTGTCTGGCCGGAAAGGGCGAGGACGCGGGGTTCGAGTGGCGCTCCTCCATGCAGCGCAGCAGCCTGACGGTGCTCTTCGCGTGGGGCTGGGGCGTTCTCGTCGGGGCCCTTCCCTTTGTGCTGAGCGGGCAGCTCACCCTGGTCCAGTCGCTGTTCGAGGCGGTCAGCGGATGGACGACTACCGGCCTTTCGACCATGGACGTCCGGGCCACGCCGCACATCTTCCTCTTCCACCGGAGCTTCATGCAGTTTTGCGGCGGCCTCGGTTTCGTGATGATGATGGTCATGCTCGTGCAGGATAAGCAGTCCATGAATCTTTACAACGCGGAGGGACACCCCGACAAGCTCCTGCCGAATCTGAAAAAGACGGCGCAGACCATCTGCCTCATGTACAACGGGTTTCTCCTCGCCGGCGTGGCGGCCTACGCCGCTGTCGGCATGAATCTGTTCGACAGCGTCTGTCACGCCATGTGCGCCCTGTCCACCGGCGGCTTTTCCACCAGGCTGAACAGCATCGGGGAGTATCACAGCTTCCCCGTCGAGGCCGTCACGGTAGTGCTGATGCTGATCGGCACGACCAACTTCGCCGTCCTCCAGCTCATGATCATGAGGAAATGGAAGCAGGTCGGCCGGGTCAGCGAGGTCAGGTTCCTGTTCCTGCTGCTCGCGGTCTTTATCCCCGTCACCGCCTTTTCGCTCATGACCGGCCTGCATATGGGGGCGGCGGAGGGGTTCCGCCGCGCGCTCTTCGACGTATCCTCCGCCCTCTCCACGACGGGCTATTCCTCCATGAGCTACGCCGCCTGGCCGCCCCTGGCGCTCGGCGTACTGATCCTCATGATGCTGATCGGCGGCGGCGTCGGCTCCACGGCCGGCGGCATGAAGCTCACCCGCGTTTACCTCATGCTGCGCATCACCGTCCAGAACGTGCGGAAACGCCTCTCCCCGAGCAGATGCGTCGAAGCGCCCTACTTCATCAAGGCGCATGGGAAAACGCCCATCGACGCCACGCTGGTCCTGGATACGACCGGCTTCGTGGCGTGCTATCTCGGCCTCTATATCGTCGGCGCCCTGCTCCTCATCGTGACCGCAAACTGCTCCCTGACCGAGGCGATGTTTGAGTTCGCCTCCGCGCTGGGCACGGTCGGACTCTCCATCGGCATCACCTCGCCCGCCACCGGCGCGGCGACCCTGATCGTGGAGATGTTCGGCATGCTGCTCGGACGGCTGGAGATCTTCATCGTGCTGATCGGCGTTTATTCCGCGGGCGCGGTGTTCAGGCAGAAGCTCGAAAAGCTGTAAAGACCGGCGCGATGCAGAAACCCCCGGACCGCAGAAAAAGCGGTCCGGGGGTTTTTCGGTTACAGCAGCTCGCCGTATCTCCTCCGGTACAGCGTCTTGAGGAGGTTCGCGAGGAGCATGTAGCCCACGATGACGCCCAGCAGCCAGGGGAAATAGGCGGCGGGCATGGGCGACATGCCCAGGATCTTTCCGAACGGGGTATAGGGGACGATGGTCCCGAACGTGATGGCCGCCGAGGTGAAGCACAGGACGGGCAGCGAGGCGCGGCTCTGGAGGAAGGGCACCTTGGGGGTGCGGATCATGTGGACGACAAGGGCCTGGGTCCAGAGGCTCTCCACGAACCAGCCCGCGTGGAACAGGCTGACGAACAGGGCGCTGCTGACGCCCTTCGCGCCGTAGGCGCCGCCGGCGGCGGCGGGGCAAATGACGAAAAAGAGGATGAGGTAGGTGGTGATGTCGAAGACCGAGCTCGTGGGCCCGAGCCAGAACATGAAGCGGCCGATGGAGGCCGCGTCCCATTTGCGTGGGACCTTCAGATAGTCCTCGTCCATGTTGTCCCAGGGGATCGCGATGCAGGAGATGTCATAGATCAGGTTGAGGAACAGGATCTGGATGGGCTGCATGGGCAGGAAGGGGAGGAAGGCGCTCGCCGTGACCACCGAGAGCATGTTGCCGAAGTTGGAGCTGGCGGTCATCTTAATGTATTTCATGATGTTTCCAAAGGTGCGGCGGCCTTCCACGACGCCGTGCTCCAGGACCATCAGGTCCTTTTCAAGGAGAATGATGTCGGCCGATTCCTTCGCGATATCCACGGCGGTGTCGACCGAGATGGCCACGTCGGCCTCGTGCATGGCGGCCGCGTCGTTGATCCCGTCGCCCATGAAACCCACGGTGTGGCCGATGCCGCGCAGGGTCCGGACAATCCGCGCCTTCTGCTGCGGGCTGAGCTTGGCGAAGACGCTGGTCTTCTCCACGGCGGCGGCCAGGGCCCGGTCGTCCATCCGCTCCACATCCGAGCCGAGCAGCAGGTTGTCCACCTTGAGGCCGACCTGTCTGCAGATGCAGCGGGTCACCGCGTCGTTGTCGCCGGTCAGGATCTTGACGGCCACGCCGTAATCGTTCAGCGCCCGGATGGCCGCCGCGGTGGTGGGCTTGGGGGGATCGAGGAAGGCGAGGTAGCCGATCAGCACCATGTCGGACTCGTCCTTGACCGAGAAGAGACCCTCGACCGAGGGATTGGTTTTCTGGGCGACCGCGAGGACCCGCATCCCCTCATCGTTCAGCCGGTTCACGGTGGTGAGGATCTCTTCCCGGATCGCGTCGGTCAGGGGGACGACCGCGCCGTTGTACTCGGTGTAGGCGGAGATGGAGAGCATCTCCTCGACGGCGCCCTTGGTGATGAGCTGGGTCTTGCCGTCGCGGTCGCGGATCACGACGCTCATCCGCCGCCGGTTGAAATCGAACGGGATCTCATCCACCTTGACGTAGCGCTCCCGCATGGAGCGGTAGGGCTCGGACCTGGCGTGGCTGAGGATGGCGACGTCCATGAGGTTTTTGAGGCCGGTCTGATAGGCGCTGTTCAGGAAGGCGTGGCGCAGGATGCGGTCGTCTTCCTTGCCGTGGATGTCCAGATAGTATTCCAGCACGACCCTGTCCTGCGTGATGGTGCCCGTCTTGTCGGTGCAGAGCACGTCCATCGCGCCGAAGTTCTGCATGGAATTGAGGTGCTTGACGATGGTCTCCTTCTTTGCCATCGCGACCGCGCCCTTGGCGAGGTTGGTGGTCACGATCATGGGCAGCATCTCGGGCGTGAGGCCGACGGCGACGGACAGGGCGAACAGAAAGGCCTGGAACCAGTTGCCCTTCGTGAAGCCGTTTACGAACAGCACGACGGGCACCATGCACATCATGAAGCGGATGAGGAGCCAGCTCACCGAGTTGATGCCCTTTTCAAAGTTGGTCACGACCTGCTTGCCGGTGATGGCCTTTGCCGTGGAGCCGAAACAGGTGCAGTTGCCGGTCGCCAGGACGATGCACGCGGCCGACCCGCTGACGACGTTGCTGCCCATAAAAGCCAGATTGGGCAGCTCCAGCGGGTTTTTGGTCTCGATGACGGCCGGGCGGTCGTATTTCTCGATGGGTTCGCTTTCGCCGGTCAGGGAGGCCTGGCTGACGAACAGGTCCTTGCAGCTGAGCACGCGGACGTCGGCGGGAAGCATGTCCCCGGCGGCGAGGTAGATGATATCGCCGGGCACGAGCTCCGAGAGCGGGACTTCCTTCTTTCCCTCCTCCCCGCGCGCGACGGTCGCGGTGGTGTGGACCATGTCCTTCAGTTTTTCGGCCGAATGGTTGGAGCGCGTCTCCTGGGTAAAGCGCAGCACCCCGCTGACGAGTACCATCGTGCAGATGATGATGACCGTCGAGGGGTTTTTCTCGCCCGGCGGCGCGAGAAAAATGTCGGTGAAAAAGGAGATGGCCGCAAGGACGAACAGGACGACGGTGAAGGGATTGACGAAAGCCTCGAAAAGCCTTTTGTACAGGGGCTCGGGCTTTTCGTGCGAGATCTCGTTGCTGCCGTATCGCTCCCTGCGCGCCTCGGCGGTCTCCTCGTCGTAGCCCGTCAGGGCGGTGTTGTACTTTTTCAGAAGTGCGTCTGTTCCCAGTCTGCCTGCCAAAAGCAGTTTTTCCGCGACCGGCGAGACCGAGCCGGAAACAGGCTGCGTGAATTTCTCTGTCATGGTCTTGACCTCCGATTCTTAGTTTAGAAGCCGTCAGAAAGCGCCACAATTTTTTGCGGCTAAACTAAAGGAAGTAAAGACACAAAACGCAGGACATAAGTGCCTCGTGATCTTATTCTTGACGAAATGAGAAGAACAGACCGGAAGGACGGTGAGAAGGCGGTTTTGCGCGCGTTCCCCAGGTACTTCGCCCATCAGGTTTTATGCCGCTGCTACTTCCTTCCTCCATTTTTCTCACCCCTTTGTTTAATCAAGATTGTTGTCCGACATCCGGAAGGGATCGGCCGCCGGGCAATAAAAATCCCCCGCCAAATCACAGAAATCTGGCAGGGGAGACACTTTTCCGCAGCGACAAAGCATGCCGGAAAGCATGCGTACGTTCAAGCTTTAGCTCTGCAGGGCGATGAAATTACATTATACTATGCCTTGCGTTCGACATAGTCTGTTTACCTTCTCATAGTGTCTCCACTACTCCGCGGCAGCAATCCGTATCCCTGCGGTAGCCTCACCTACCGACCGATATTCCATTGTCGTTTTCAGTATATGCATGCGGCGTGCCGTTGTCAATAAGAGATTCGCGGGCGGGCGCGGCGCGGCGGAAGAGTCGCCGCGGGCGAACGCCCCTATTCCGTGTTTTTTTTCAGCAGGGCGAGCAGATAATCGGACAGACCCTTCGGATTTTGGGCCTTAACGATGGAGTATGCGATCTTTGCGTTGAAGATCGGCGGATAATAGGCCAGATAACGCGGCTGCCAGCAGGTGGGGGCATACTTTTTTTTCGCGTGGTAGAGGGCTTTGAAACCATAAATTTTATTCAGATTGTTATAAATAAACTCGAAAAGCCGCCCGGTGAGGAAGGTGGTGTCGTTTTCGCGCACGTTCGCCAGCGGCACGAGTCCGAGGCTGCCCCATTCCACGCCTTCCTCCCGCATCTTCACAAAAGCTTCGTAAATGATCTTCTCCATGACGCCCTGCGGCGCGTCGGGCAACCGTCTCGTTACCTCGGCCAGATACCCTTTTTCGTTGTCGAACGGATTGAACACCACGAACCCGAGCATGGTCCCGTCCTGCGCGCGCGCCGTAAAATAGCGCCTGCTGCCCGGGTCTTCCAGCCCGATGCCGCCGAACATGAACGCAAGCTCGCCGCTGGGCTTTGATTTCATCCACACGTCCGAGATGCCCTGGATCTCCCGCTCGACCGACTCGTCTCTGCCCTCCAGCGGCCTGTACTCGGAGACCGTGATGCCCGCCTTGGCGGCGTGGTTCACGGCGGCGCGCACGCTCGCCGCCTTCCCGCCGGCAAGCGAGTATTCGTCCAGCTTGAAAACGGCGTCCTCCCCGTATTTCGCGCATTCGAAATTGGCCGCTTTGTAGACCGGGAGCAGCTTGTCGGTAACGTTCAGCAGGACGATGGACAGGCCGTTCTGCCTGCAGAACACCATGAATTCCGTCAGGAAAATGCTCGCCTCGTCCGGGTTGCAGATGATATCGCCGCAGCAGACGGCCGTTTCGGCCGCAACGGTGTAGGCCGCGACCCCTTCGACCGCCGTCCCGAAGAAGTATTTTTTATCCTTCTCCAGCGCCAGGTAGGCGATGGGGTTCTGGCCATAGTCCCGGACAAGGGCGGAGACCTTTTTCCGGTCGCGCTCGTTCGCGATGGGGTTATAGACGATGGGCTTGAGCACGAAGAAGAGAGCCAGAAACAGGAAGAGCCAGTTGAGCATCACCACATACCGGGCGAACATGGTGCCGAAGTGGGTGGCGGGGAGCACGGTCGAAGGGTCCATGAACACAAACAGCCGGACCGACAGAAGGATGGAATCCCAGAAATCGTGCAAATTTTTATAATCGACCTTGAGGATGAAGAAACCCACCGAGGCATAGGTCAGCATGATGAGGAGCGACGCGCCCGCGAGCAGGAGCGAGGCCTTTACCGTGGTCTTGTCGGACTTTCGGACAAAATCCCTGTGGCTCAGCAGAAAGACCGCGAGGATGAAGGATTCGAAAAGGGTCATGGGATTGAACGGGCTGCGGAACTGGATCGCGTAGCTGACGGCCGAAGCGGAGAGCGCCGTGAGCGCGATCAGCCACGCGATCCGGATCCTCTTGTAGAGCCTGTGGCACAGGAAGAGGAGGATCACGCCGATGATCATGGAGAGGGTCTTGTGGATCAGAAACTCTTCGCCCGAGATCCTGCCGTAATACATCTCCAGCGGATAGAGGAGATTATGGCGGTACGGGAGCGAAATGGCGATGTGCGCGGCGCCGGAGAGGAAGATCAGAATGATCGCGAGATTCTGGATATGGATTTTTATCTTCTCAAAACCGATGTTTTTCATACGGCACCTCAGTGTTCAAAATACGGACGGCTCACAGCTTCATCTTAAATCAAACGGGAAAAAATTTCAAGAGAGGCCGCCTCTTGACGGGGGGGACCGCATGGAATATAATGGATTTACAATGAAAACGGAAGGGAAGGGAAGCGCATGGAACGGATCACAAAAAGGTCGAAAACGGCGGCGTATCTGCTGGCCGCGATGCTGCTGCTCGCGGCGGCGGGCTGTGCCCCCGCGGATACGGCGCAGGATACGCCGGGCACGGTACAGGATACCGGATGGCCGGCGGCGGACATAAACCGGGACGGCCGGACGGAGACCTTTTCCCTCGACAAGACGAAAATGGACAGCGAAGGCTGCGTCACGCTGCGCGTTCTGGATGAGGACGGCAAGGAACTCTGGAACGAACAGATGTGCAAAGCCCACGCCGGCTGGGATTCGCTGTTCCTCTGCGAGCTGGACGGGGAACCGTATCTCCTCCGCTATCAGCCCAGCATGTATCAGGGCGACTGCGCCTACACGTACACCCTTTTCACGCTGGAGGGCGGCAGCGAGAAGGTCGTCCGAAGCAACGGCATCAACTTTGACATCAACGGCACCAAAGCGCTGGACGCGGATAAAATGGTCGCCTTCGCGGACGAGGTGAACGCGCTGCTGGAAAAAAGCACCCTGCTCCTGAGCAGCGAGGGCGGTACGTTTTCCTTCGGCCCGGCCTCCGCCGCGCAGTTTTATGAACGCTATGCGTGGCTGGATGAGACGCCGCAGCTTTACGCGCAGGGGGACGACCTGAAAACGCGCCTGGAGAAGTACAGCGCGTATGCCATGCAGCAGTGGAATCCCTGAAAAATCGGAAAAAGAGGCTGCCCGCCATATGGCGGGCAGCCTCTTTTCTGACGGGAAAACCAGCCTTGTCAGAGGATATGCGCGGAAAGAAGAAAACAGTCCGCCGTCAGCCCCCGGACTTCCTGATTTCTTCTTCGACTTCCTCCGCGCCTTCCTGATAGAATTTCTCCTCATCGGGAGCCAATTCTTTCAGAAGGCGGAGAAATTCGCCCGCGTGCACCCTTTCCTCGTCCGCGATATCCTTCAGCACTTCGATCGCCAGCTTGTTGTCCGTTGATTCGGCCAGCTGCATGTAAAGCTGGATC
>CAZVHV010000056.1:0-3067 GCA_964627025.1 uncultured Oscillospiraceae bacterium
AACGAGGTCATCAAGCTCTCCGAGGACCCGGGCGAAACGGCCTCGCTGGGAACACGGCTGCTTGCCGCCCTGAAAAACGGATTTTCGGATTTTGGCACCGCCCTTGGAAACGCCATGGTTTGGGCCGCCTATCACCTGGTCGGCATTTTCCTTTTTACGGCGGCCGCAGCCATAATTGCGGTTCTTGCGTACCGTGTGCGCCGCCGCCGCAAAAATACGCCGCCGCAATAAACAATTTTTTTGCCGATGTGAAATGAAGTCCTTTTAAATTACAGGAAAATATGATATGCTAAAGTCACCCTCCAGAAAAATACAGTGAGGGTGACTTTTCATTTTACCGGGGGAACCGCATGAATCTCTGTGACAGAAATGAAATTAAATCCCTCCTGAGCCGTCATGGGTTCCACTTTTCCAAGAGTATGGGGCAGAATTTCCTGATCGCCGACTGGGTGCCGGAACAAATTGCCGACGCGTCCGGCTGTGACAGGAGCAGCGGCGTGCTGGAGATCGGCCCCGGCATCGGACCGCTGACGGTACAGCTGGCGGCGCGGGCGGGGAAGGTAGCCGCGGTGGAACTCGACCGCTCGCTCTTTCCCGTGCTGGCGGAAACGCTGGCCGGTCTGGACAATGTGGAGATCGTGCCCGGCGACATCCTGAAGCTGGATATCCGGTCGCTTTTGGATGAAAAACTGGCCGGTCTGCGCCCCATGGCCTGTGCCAACCTGCCTTACAATATCACGACGCCGGTGATTACCGCTTTTTTGGAGGCTGCGAGGTTCGAGGCGATCACAGTCATGATCCAGCGCGAAGTGGCGCTGCGGATCTGCGCCGCACCCGGTTCCGCGGATTATGGCGCTTTTTCCGTATTCTGCCAGTATCATGCGGACTGCGGTCTGCTTTTCGATGTGCCGCCCGACTGTTTTTTTCCCGCGCCCAAGGTGACCTCCTCGGTCATCCGCATGGTGCCGCGCAGCGCGCCGCCGGCGGAGGTCGAGGACGAGGCCCTGTTTTTCCGGGTTGTGCGCGCCGCTTTTGCCCAGCGGCGCAAGACTTTGCTCAACGCGCTGTCTGCCGCGTTCGGCAGCGGGTTATCGAAGGATGCGCTGCGGAACATCCTGAGTAATTGTGGGCTTGTTCCCGACGTAAGGGGAGAGCGGCTTGGCATCCCGGAGTTTGCAGCGGTTGCAAGAGAAATAAAAAGTGAGATGGAATGAGCTTTTTTCTTGCGTTTCACTTTTGTTTACGTTAGAATAGCGACATTATTATCTTGAAAGAGGGAGGCAATATGATGGCACTGACAACGAACAAGGACGTTCTGGGCTGGATCGATGAGATGGCTGCCATGACACAGCCTGACCGGATGGTGTGGATCGACGGAAGCGACGAGCAGCTGGAGGCGTTGAGAGCGGAGGCGTGCGCCACCGGGGAAATGGAGAAGCTCAACGAGGAGAAGCTGCCTGGCTGCTATCTGCACCGCACGGCCGTAAACGATGTGGCCCGCGTGGAGGACCGTACTTATATCTGCTGCCGGAGGCGGGAGGATGCCGGTCCGACCAACAACTGGATGGCGCCGGATGAGATGTACGCTAAGCTGAAAAAACTTTACACCGGCGCGATGAAGGGCCGCACTATGTATGTGATCCCCTATTCCATGGGTGTAATCGGCTCTCCCTTTGCCAAGTACGGCATCGAACTGACCGACTCTATTTATGTTGTGCTCAACATGGCCATCATGACCCGCATCGGAAAAGCGGTGCTTGACGCCCTGGGCGACTCTCCCGATTTCGTGAAGGGGCTCCACGCGAAGGCCGATCTCGACGAGAAGGAACGTTATATCGTTCACTTCCCGGAGGACAATACCATTATGTCGGTCAATTCCGGTTACGGCGGCAATGTGCTGCTGGGGAAAAAGTGCTTTGCCCTGCGGATCGCCTCTTATCTGGGCAAGAACGAGGGCTGGATGGCTGAACATATGCTCATTCTGGGCGTCCAGAACCCGGCCGGCGAGGTGCGCTATATTTCAGCCGCCTTCCCCTCGGCCTGCGGCAAGACCAATCTCGCCATGCTGATCCCGCCCGAGCGCTATGCCAAGGCGGGGTGGAAAGTCTGGTGCGTGGGCGACGATATCGCCTGGATCCGCATCGGCGAGGACGGCCGGCTGTGGGCGATGAATCCGGAATACGGATTTTTCGGTGTCGCCCCCGGCACGAATGAGGAATCCAACCCGAATGCCCTTGCCGCGACCCGCCGGGACACCATCTTCACCAATGTTGTCCATAATCTGGAGGACAATACGGTTTGGTGGGAGAAACTGGACGATCAGCCTCCGAAGAAAGCCGTCGACTGGAAGGGAAGACCGTGGGATCCCGATACCTCCACCGAAAAGGGCGCGCATCCCAACTCGCGCTTCACTGCGCCGGCCAAGAACTGCCCCTGCATCTCGCCCGAGTTTGAAAATCCGAAGGGCGTGCCGCTGTCTGCGGTCGTGTTCGGCGGGCGCCGCGCGAAGACCGCGCCGCTGGTCTATCAGTCGCGCGGCTGGCAGAACGGCGTTTTTGTAGGCTCCATCATGGCTTCCGAGACGACCGCGGCCGCCGCCGGCGATGTCGGCGTGGTGCGCCGCGATCCGATGGCCATGCTGCCGTTCTGTGGGTACCACATGGGCGACTATTGGCAGCACTGGCTCGATATGGGCAAAAAAATTACGAAGCAGCCTAAAATCTTTCATGTCAACTGGTTCCGTACCGATGAGGATGGAAAGTTCCTCTGGCCGGGATTCGGCGAAAATCTCCGGGTACTGGAGTGGATCATCAAGCGCTGCTTTGATGAGACGGGTGCCCGTGAGGCCGCCATCGGCTATCTGCCCGAGTCCGGGGATATCAACCTCGAGGGCGCAGGCGTGACGCCGGAGACCCTGGAGAGCCTCCTTACCGTGGATAAGGGACTCTGGCAGGAGGACATCGGAGAGATCAAAAAGTTTTATGAAAAGTTCGGCAGCAAGCTCCCCGCGGAGCTTGCGGAGGAACTGGCCGCGCTGGAACAGCGGTTTGCGGCTCAGGAATAAAGA
>CAZVHV010000056.1:3077-9139 GCA_964627025.1 uncultured Oscillospiraceae bacterium
GTTTTTGGTGAAGTGTGTGAAAAGTATAAAAGGAGACTCCAGCGAATCCTTGTAGACGCATACACAATAGCGACCCTTTTGTTACAGAAGTTTTTAAATCCGACGTGTGAAGTTCAATTACATTATCCAACGGATACTTAGGAAACCCCTCATACCTGTCTTCGATTGTAACCTTCATCCACTTGCCAAACCTGTAATCCGCTTCACTCACGTGTTACTGCAATCACACTTCCGCTTTCCGTATGTTCCATACGGCGGTCTTCCATTGCTTTGTTATCTATTTCGGTAATCCCTGGAGTCTGATTAAATTATATGTAAAAGATGGCTGAAAATCAACTCTGAAATACAGCCTGATTTTATGGATATTGGACAATAATAGAGATTAGGACGCGATAGCTTGCCGAATCTCCTCAATTCTATTTTTATCGACCAATTTCTTCGTTTTTCACAAAAGAACATGGAACGGCATACGGAGATATAGGGAAAATACCGATAGGTCGCGCCTGCCAAAGCCGCAGACCGCAAGATCCGGGAAGGGAAATTTCTCTTGCCAAGGATGTCGATTTGTGCTATGATTGAAAAAATTAAATAGCAGTCTTCAGGGCAGGGTGAAATTCCCTACCGGTGGTAAGAGCCCACGAGCCGCAAGGCATGATTCGGTGAAATTCCGAAGCCGACCGTACAGTCTGGATGAAAGAAGATGCGACCGCGCGTGGTTCGCCATGTCTTTTTGTAAGTGCTCTGGAATAGTATTCCAGAGCGTTTATTACGAAAAGGGCCTGACAGCGCCGCATTTCCAATACGCCTTGAAGCAGATTCAAGGCGTATTTTTTTGGAAAAAAGGAGAAGCTTTATGTCTGATGAAAGATTTATGCGGTTAGCCCTGGAAGAAGCGGTCAAGGGCTGCGGCTGGGTAAATCCGAACCCGATGGTCGGCGCGGTCGTTGTGAAGGACGGCAGGATCATCGGCACCGGCTACCATCAGAGATACGGCGGCCTGCACGCGGAGCGGAACGCCTTGGCCTCCTGTTCCGAAGACCCCGCAGGGTCCACCATCTATGTCACACTGGAACCCTGCTGCCACCATGGCAAGACGCCGCCCTGCACCGACGCGATCTTGGAGCGCGGCATCGCGAGGGTCGTGGTCGGCGCAGGGGACCCCAATATCCTGGTGGCGGGAAGGGGGATGCAGATCCTCCGGCAGCAGGGGATCGAGGTGGTTTCCGGCGTTCTGGAGGAGGACTGCAGGCGGCTCAACGAAGTATTCTTCCACTATATCACCGCCAAGACCCCGTTTGTGGTCATGAAGTACGCCATGACGCTGGATGGAAAGACGGCGACGGTCACCGGAAAATCAAAATGGATCACGGGAGAGACGGCCAGAGAGCATACCCATCGTTCGCGCCATAAATATATGGGCATCATGGTAGGCATCGGGACGGTCCTGACCGACGATCCGATGCTCACCTGCCGGCTTCCCGGGTGCAAAAATCCCGTGCGGATCATTTGCGATACGGATCTGCGCATCCCGTTGGAGTCGAATATCGTACGGACCGCCCATGAGGTTCCCACCATCGTGGCGACCGCCGCTCCGGAAGGGGAAAAGGCGGATCTTCTCGGCAGACGGGGCGTCTCTGTCGTCCGCGTTCCGCTCCAAAACGGGCACATCGACCTAAAGCGTCTTATGGAGCTCCTGGGCGAGCGGAAGATCGACAGCATCCTGCTGGAGGGCGGCGCGACCCTGAATGCCTCCGCGCTGGAAAGCGGGATCGTCAACAAGGTGCAGGCCTATATCGCGCCTAAAATTTTTGGCGGCGCCGGTGCGAACACCGCGGTGAGCGGAGTCGGCGCGGATGAACCGGACGAGGCCGTCCGTCTGTCGGACAGGCAGATCACGGTGCTCGGGGAAGATGTTTTGCTGGAATACAGACTGAAGTGAGGTGGGTTTATGTTTACGGGAATCATCGAGGAGGTCGGAACGGTTGCCGCCGTGCAGAAGAACGCGAAATCGGCCAGGCTGACCATCCGCGGCTCGCTGATATTCGACGACGTGAAGCTCGGGGACAGCGTGGCGGTGAACGGCGTGTGCCTTACGGTGACCGAGTTCGGCAACAATCTGTTTACCGCCGACGTGATGAACGAGACCCTCGGCCGCAGCAACCTGGGGGACCTGCGGGCCGGCTCGGACGTGAATCTGGAGCGGGCCATGCGGGCCGACGGACGCTTCGGCGGCCATATCGTCTCCGGTCATATCGACGGCACCGGGGTGATCACGGGTATGGAGCGCGACGACAACGCGGTCTGGGTGACCGTAACCGCTCCGCCTGGCATCCTGAAATATATCATGGAAAAAGGTTCCATTGCGATAGACGGGATCAGTCTGACGGTCGCGCGGGTATCGGAACACAGCTTTGCGGTTTCGGTGATCCCGCACACGGGCAGGGAGACCATACTGCTCGGCAAGCGGATCGGCAGCACCGTGAATCTCGAGAACGACGTGATCGGCAAGTACGTCGGACGGCTGCTCGCCTATCCGGAAAGCGAAGCGCCGCGGAAGAGTAAACTAACCCAGGAATTTCTGATCAATGCGGGATTTTAATACAGAGGTGAAAAAAATGTTTAAATTCAATACCATTGAGGAAGCGCTGGAGGATCTGAGGGAAGGAAAGATCATCCTCGTGACCGACGACGAAGTGCGGGAAAACGAGGGCGACTTTATCTGCGCCGCAGAGTTCGCCACGACGAAAAATATCAATTTCATGGCGACCCACGGCAAGGGCCTGATCTGCATGCCTATGGGCGAGGAGCTGGTGAGAAAGCTGCGGATTCCCCAGATGGTTTCCGAGAATACGGACAACCATGAGACTGCGTTCACCGTCTCCATCGACCATGTGGACACCACAACCGGAATCTCGGCGGCGGAGCGCTCGATCACGGCGCTCAAATGTGTGGAGGACGACGTAAAGCCGGAGGACTTCAGAAGGCCGGGCCACATGTTCCCCCTGCTGGCGAAGAAGCACGGCGTGCTGGAGCGCAACGGGCATACCGAGGCGACGGTGGACCTGATGCGTCTCGCGGGGCTGAAGGAGTGCGGCCTGTGCTGCGAGATCATGCGGGAAGACGGCACCATGATGCGGACGCCTGAATTGATCGAGCTGGCTCAGAAGTACGACCTGAAGTTCATCACGATCAAGGCGCTTCAGGACTACCGCAAAAAGCACGACAATCTGGTCCGCCGGGTCGCCGTGACAAAGATGCCGACGAAATACGGCGACTTCACCGCTTACGGCTACGTCAACATTCTGAATGACGAGCACCATGTCGCGCTTGTAAAGGGAGACATCGGAGACGGCAAGAACGTGCTCTGCCGCGTGCACTCGGAGTGCCTCACCGGGGACGCCTTCGGCTCCAGACGCTGCGACTGCGGCGAACAGCTTGCCGCGGCGATGTCACAGATCGAGAAAGAGGGCAGAGGCATTCTCCTGTATATGCGGCAGGAGGGCAGAGGCATCGGCCTGATCAACAAGCTCAGGGCCTACGCACTGCAGGACGAGGGTATGGACACCGTGGAGGCCAATCTGGCGCTCGGATTCGAGGAAGACCAGCGCGAATATTTCATCGGTGCGCAGATCCTTCATGATCTGGGTGTGAAGACCCTGCGGTTGCTTACCAACAACCCGCAGAAGGTATACGGGCTCAAGGACTTTGGGCTCGAGATCGTGGAGCGCCTCCCCATTCAGATGGAGGCCACCGAGGATGACGAATTTTACCTCAAAACCAAGCAGGAAAAAATGGGCCACATTCTGAGTTATTAAGGGAAAGGGAGAATTCAAACATGAAAGTATATGAGGGAAAACTGGTCTCGCAGAATATCAGGGTCGGGATCGTCGCCGCAAGATTCAATGAGTTTATCGTTTCCAAGCTGCTGTCTGGCGCTCTGGATGCCCTCAGCCGGTACGATGTGAAAGAATCCGATATCGAGGTGGCATGGGTGCCGGGCGCCTTCGAGATTCCGCTGATCGCCGCCAAAATGGCCAACAGCGGGAAGTACGACGCCGTGATCTGTCTCGGCGCGGTCATCCGCGGCTCCACCACCCATTATGACTATGTCTGCAGCGAGGTATCGAAGGGAATCGCTCATGTGGGGCTTTACTCCGGGATCCCGGTGATGTTCGGCGTTCTGACCACCGAGAACATTGAGCAGGCAATCGAGCGCGCCGGAACCAAGGCCGGAAACAAGGGCTATGACAGCGCGATGAGCGCCATCGAAATGGTCAACCTGATCCGCAATATCCAGAACTGACCGCAGAACAGGAAAAAATCCCCGGACCGGAGACGGTTCGGGGATTTTGTGGCATAATAGGCACGTATGCATGGCGCGGCTTCGGCCGGAGAAAAGATAATTGACATATGCCGGAAATTGAGTATAATAAATTTGGAAAAGGGCGCCGCGTCGGAAGACGGCGCCGGGAAGAAAAATTCGGGAGATGAAACAAATGAGCGAAAATTGCAGCCATGACTGCGCTTCCTGCGGAAGCGACTGCGGCGAGAGAACCCAAGAAAAAATGGATTTCAGAGAAAAACCCAACGAGCTCAGCCACATCAAAAAGGTGATCGGCGTGGTGAGCGGCAAGGGCGGCGTCGGAAAGTCCCTTGTCACTTCCCTGATGGCGGTATCCATGAGGCGGCTGGGTTATAAAACGGCGATTTTAGACGCCGATATTACCGGCCCCTCCATCCCCAAAGCTTTTGGCATTACGCAAAAGGCAGAAGGCAGCGAGCTTGGCATCTATCCGGTGGAGAGCAAGACGGGGATCTCCGTGATGTCCCTGAACCTGCTTTTGCCGAACGACACCGATCCGGTGATCTGGCGCGGGCCCGTCATTGCGGGTACCGTCAAGCAGTTCTGGACCGACGTGATCTGGGGAGACGTGGACTACATGTTCATCGACATGCCGCCGGGAACCGGCGACGTGCCCCTGACGGTCTTCCAGTCCCTCCCGGTGGACGGGCTGATCATCGTCACCTCTCCGCAGGAACTGGTATCCATGATCGTGGAGAAGGCCGTGAAGATGGCCCAGATGATGGACATCCCGGTGCTCGGGCTGGTGGAGAACCTGAGCTACTTCAAGTGCCCCGACTGCGGAGGGGAGCACCATATTTTCGGCGAGAGCCATATCGACGAGATCGCCGCAAAGTACGGCATCAAAACGGTCGCAAAGCTCCCCATCGATACCAGACTGGCAGCTGCCTGCGACGCCGGCATGATCGAACTGTTTGACGGAAACTGGGTCGATCATCTGGCCGCCGTGCTTTCGGCAGAGCAAGGCTGACCGGGACGATAAAAAAGAAGCGCAAAGGGCTCCCGGAGTACTCCGGGAGCCCTTTGCGTGAGGAAAGGTAAGAGAGGGAATTGAGCAATTTATATGGTGATCGCCGGTAAGCGAAAGTCCCGTGGGCGTATTACTGGAACTGCAGCGCCGCTCTCGGGCAGAACCGGACGCATTTTCCGCATTTGATGCATTTGTCCTCATCTACGACCGGCGCGTCATGGCCGTGCTGGACCAGCGCCTGTGTCGGGCAAACGCTGACGGACGGGCACGAGTGGTTCTGCGGGCAGCGGCTTTTCACGACCGTTAAGGTCTTGTCATCTACATCCACGATAGGTTTCTTTGAAAAAAATCCCATGTTGTTCACCTCGATTCTATTGGCATTATATAGGGTGGGTCTTGTTCATTCGGTGACAAAGTCACAGTAGGATCTATTTATTGTGAATATAATAACGATAAAGAAAGTTGCTCAGCACTGGTAAGGAGGCTTTTATCATGGGTAAAAAAGTATTGATCGTCGGCGGCGTTGCAGGTGGCGCAAGCTGTGCGGCGAGACTGCGCAGACTGGACGAGGATGCGCAGATCATCATGTTTGAGAGAGGCGAGTATATTTCCTACGCCAACTGCGGACTTCCGTACCATGTGGGAGGCGTGATCAAATCGCGGGACGCTCTTCTGCTGCAGACGCCGGAAGCCATGAAGGCGAAGTACAATGTGGACGTGCGCGTCCGC
>CAZVHV010000057.1:0-9084 GCA_964627025.1 uncultured Oscillospiraceae bacterium
CAGCCGCGGCGCGGACGGGGGAATGAGAGATGGCAAAGCTCGGACGGGAATTTTACGACCGCGACACGGTCGCGGTGGCCCGCGCCCTGCTGGGCAGGGAGCTGGTGCGGATGTGGGAGGGGGAGCCTCTGGTGTGCCGCATCACCGAGACCGAGGCCTACGTGGGGGCCGTCGACAAGGCCTGCCACGCCTACAACTACAGGCGGACGAAGCGGACCGAGACCCTCTTCGCCCGGCCCGGCACCGCCTATATTTACCTGATCTACGGCATGTACTGCTGCCTCAATTTCGTCACCGAGCCCGAGGGCGAGCCGTGCGCGGTGCTCATCCGGGGCGCGGAGCCGCTGGAGGGGACGGACCGCCTCGCCCGGAACCGGTTCGGGTGCCCCGCCGCGCGGATGACCGCGTACCAGAGAAAGAATTTTCTCAACGGGCCGGGCAAGCTCTGCCGCGCCCTGGGGCTGACCCGGGCGCAGAACGGCCTCGACCTCACCGGGGACGAGCTGTATGTCCGGGACGGCGCGCCGCCGGGAGAGATCCACACCGGCACGCGCATCGGCATCGACTACGCGGAGGAGGCGGCCGGCTTTCCCTGGCGGTTCTGGATCTGAATCACGCCTTGGTCATGTGCTGGGCCGCCGCCTTGAGCATCAGGCGCTTCGTGCCCCCGTTGTCGAAGGCGATCTCCAGCAGGGCGTCCCCGCCCATGGGCTGGACCGAGACCACCATGCCCCTGCCGAAGGCGCTGTGGGACACCGCGTCGCCCGCCCGGAAGGCGGGGAGCGCCTGCTGCGCCTTCGGTTCCGGCACGCGCGGCTGGACGCGGGCGGGGGCTTTCCTGGCCGGCTCGGCGCGCCTTTCCGGCCGCGCCGCCTCCTCCGCGTACTCGCCGGGCACCTCGCCCAGGAAGCGCGAGGGGCGGTTGGCCGAGGTGCGGCCGAAGAGCATCCGCTGCGCGGCGCGGGTCATGTAGAGCCGCTCGCGGGCGCGCGTCATGGCGACGTAGCACAGGCGCCGCTCCTCCTCCATCTCCTCGGGCTCGCCGATGGCGCGCATGCCGGGGAAGATGCCCTCCTCCAGGCCCACGACGAACACCACGGGGAACTCCAGCCCCTTGGCCGCGTGCATGGTCATCATGACCACGCAGTCCTCGCCCGCGTCGTGGTTGTCCAGGTCGGTGTAGAGGGCGATGGTGTCCAGGAACCCGGACAGGGTGGGCGTCTCGGCCTCCTTGCTGTAATCGGCGATGGAGGTCAGCAGCTCGCGGACGTTCTCCAGGCGGTTGCGGTTCTCGTCGGTGCGCTTGGCCTCGAGCATGGCGGCGTAGCCGGTGCGCTGCACCAGCTCCTCGTAAAAGTCGGTCAGGGGCAGGGAGGCCGCCAGCGCCCGCAGGCTCTCGATCAGCTCGGCGAACTGCACCAGCTTGTCGGCGGCCCGCTGCAGCTCGGGGAAGAAGCGGGCGTTTTTCACGATCTCCCAGAGCGGGCGCTCCTCCGACGCGGCGAGGGCCTGCGCCTCCTCGATGGTCTTGCTCCCGATCCCGCGGGGCGGGTTGTTGATGATGCGGGCGAGCCGCAGGTCGTCGGTGGGATTGTGGAGCACGCAGAGATAGGCGAGCATGTCCTTGACCTCCGCGCGGTCGAAGAACCGGGTGCCGCCGATGATGCGGTAGGGGATGCCGTTGCGCTTGCACGCCGTTTCCATCTGGTTGGACTGGGCGTTCATGCGGTAGAGGATGGCGTGGTCCTTCCACTTCCGGCCGCCGCCGAAGCCCGCGAGGACCTGGGCGGCCACATACTGGGCCTCGTCGTACTCGTTTCCGGCGTTGTAGAACCGCAGCTTGTCCCCCGTCGTCTGCCGGGTCCAGAGCTCCTTGCCCTTCCGCCCCTCGTTGTTGCGGATGACGGCGTTGGCCGCCTCCAGGATGTAGCGGGTGGAGCGGTAGTTCTGCTCGAGCCGGATGACCCGCGCGCCCCCGTACTGCTGCTCGAAGGACAGGATGTTTTCGATGGTGGCGCCGCGGAACCGGTAGATGGACTGGTCGTCGTCGCCCACCACGCAGATGTTCCCGTGCCCGCCCGCCAGGGTGGAGGCGAGCAGGTACTGCAGATGGTTGGTGTCCTGATACTCGTCGATGAGGACGTAGCGGAACTTCTTCTGGTAATACGCCCGCACCTCCTCATGCCGGGTGAGCAGGCGCACCGTGTGGAGGATGATGTCGTCGAAGTCGAGCGCGCCGGCGGCCCACATGCGCTTCTGATACTCCGCGTAAATCTTCGCGAGCCGGACGCGGCGGAAGTCCCCGTCCTTTTCGGCCTTGGCGAGGTTCTCCTCCGCCAGTTCCATTTCGTCCTTGGCCTTGGAGATATAGGCGAGCACGCTCCGGGGCGGAAAGACCTTGTCGTCGAGGTTGAAGTCGCGCAAAATGTCCTTCACCACCCGCTCGGAGTCGGCACTGTCGTAGATGGTGAAGGAGCTTGGCAGCCCGAGGCGCTCGATGTCCCGCCGCAGGATGCGCACGCAGGCCGAGTGGAAGGTGGCCGCCCAGACGTCCTGCGCCTCCGGCCCGAGCCGCTGCTCCAGGCGCTCCTTGAGCTCGCCGGCCGCCTTGTTGGTGAAGGTGATGGCGAGGATGGACCAGGGCACGGCGGGGTCGAGCCTGCACAGCCGTTCGGCCCGCTCGCGCGCGGCGGGGTCCGGGCGCCCGGCGTAGTCCTCCAGAAAGCTCAGATCGTCTTCTCCGACCCATTCCGGGACCTCGCCGCTGTCCGAGCCGCGGCCGTACTTCATCAGGTTGGCCACGCGCTGGATGAGCACCGTGGTCTTGCCGCTTCCGGCGCCCGCCAGCAGGAGCAGCGGCCCCTCCGTGTCCAGCACGCCTTCCAGCTGCTGGGGGTTGAGATTCTGAAACTCCAGCCCGATCGCCGCGCGGCGCGCCCGGCAGAATCTGATTTTCTGATCTGTATCTAACATGCTTTCACCTCGTAAATCATAACGATACATTGTACCCTAAACCGGCGGGAAGGTCAACCGCCCCGCCGCGCCCCGGCGCGTTCCCAGTATTTTGAATCCGACAAACAGGAGGAATCTTCTATGTCCGAACCATACGCAGACCTCGCGGTCGGCTCCCTGCCCCGGGGGCCGCGCAACCTCATCACCGACGTGGCGGGCGTCACGGTGGGCCACTGCACCATCGACACCGCCTTCTACAAGACCGGGGTGACCGTGGTCCTCCCCTGCCCGGGCAACCCGTTCCAACACAAGCTGCCCGCCGGCGTCTGCGTGCTCAACGGCTTCGGCAAGACGCTGGGGCTGATGCAGGTGCAGGAGCTCGGCACCCTGGAGACCCCCATCGCCCTGACCAGCACCCTCAACGTGGGGCTGGTGCACGACGCGCTGGTGGGCTACATGGTGGAGCAGTGCGCCGTGGAGGACGTGGCCCTGACCTCGGTCAACCCCGTCGTCTGCGAATGCTGCGACGCCAGGCTGAGCCACATCCAGGACCGGCCGGTGAAGGAGTCGCACGTCCGCGCCGCCATCGCCGCCGCCTCCGCCGAGTTCGCGCTGGGGGACGTCGGGGCGGGCCGGGGCACCATCTGCCACGGGCTCAAGGGGGGCATCGGCTCGGCCTCGCGCGTGATGGAGTTCGACGGCTTTTCCTATACCCTGGGGCTTCTGGTCCAGACCAACCACGGCATCCTCGAGGACCTCGCCATCGGGGGCCGGCCGGTCGGCGCCGAGCTCGCCCGCCGGGTGAAGACCGGGACGGCGGACAAGGGCTCGATCATCGCCATCCTCGCCACCGACCTGCCGCTGAACGGGCGGCAGCTGAGCCGGGTGGCGCGCCGGGTCTCGGTCGGGCTGGCGCGGCTGGGGTCCTATATCGGCCACGGCAGCGGCGAGATCTTTCTCGGCTTTTCCACCGCGAACCACTACGACCCGCGGTCCGGGCGCGCCGTCCGGAGCGGGCACTTCTTCGCCGAGGACCTGCTGGACCTCCCCTTCCGCGCCGCCGCCGAGTGCGCCGAGGAGGCCGTCCTCCGCTCCATGCTCTGCGCCCACGCCGCGACGGGCTGGACCGGGGAGCGCGTCGCCGCCCTCCCCGACCTCTGGAAGCCCTGACCGCCGGCCGTGGTTTTCCGCCTTTTTTCACGGTTATTTTTTAAAGCCCTGTCACTATTTTGACAGGGCTTTTTATTTACAACGCCTTGTGTTTATGTTAACATGATAGTCAAATTCTGGTTATGTCTTGGAGGCGTTCTATGAGACGGTTTTCCGTACGCGCGACCGCGGCTGCCCTCGCGCTCATCCTGGGGACAAGCCCCGTTGCTTCAGCATCCTACGCGCTTGGCGATGAGATCAACGATTACTCCGTATCAGTCTCACAAAATACCGACCTAACCACCGGGGCACTATGGAGCAGTACATATTCCGACCTCCGCACCGAGCACTACTTCACCTACCGGCCCGATGCCGACGTCAGGCCGGTGGTCAGCTTCGGGGACAGCATCCTGTCCAAATCCACCCTCGGCGCCATGGCGCAGGACCTCGAGGACGGCGGCAGCCGCGTGGTCGGCGGCGTCAACGGCGACTATTTCGTGGTGGCCACCGGCGCGCCGCTGGGACTGGTGATCACCGACGGGGTCCTCCGCTCCTCGGCCTCCTACCTCTACGGCGTGGGCTTCAACGCCGACGGCACGGTCTTCATCGGAAAGCCGCAGTTCTCGGTCACCGCCAATTTCCGGGACCACTCCCTCATCGTGGCCGGGGTGAACAAGGTGCGCACCGCGACCGACGGCTATTACCTGCTCACCGACGACTTTTCCGCCACCACCCAGAACACCGCGCCGGGCGTGGACGTGATCCTCGCCCCCGTGCTGGACAATGTGGGACAGGCGGACGAGGACGGCCTTGTCTCCTGCGCGAAGCCCACCGTGGGCGGGCGGGTCAGCTATGTGGTGGAGCAGGTGCTCCAGTCGAGCGGCAGCATCCCCATCCCCAAGGGGAAGGCCGTCCTCACCATCAACAACCAGAGCAACGCGTGGCTGATCTCCGAGCTCGCCGCCCTCCAGCCCGGCGACACCCTCGACCTTGACGTCACCAGCAGCGACCCCCGGTGGGCCGAAGCGGATTACGCCGTCGGCGGGATGTACAAGCTGGTGACGGACGGCACGGTGGAAAGCGGCCTGGACGCCTCGCAGGCGCCCCGCTCGGCCGTGGGCATCAAGCCGGACGGGACCGCGGTCTTCTACACCATCGACGGCCGCCAGTCCGGCTACAGCCTGGGCGCCACCCTCACGCAGGTGGCAAAGCGCCTCGTGGAGCTGGGCTGCACCGAGGCGGTCTGCCTGGACGGCGGCGGCTCGACCACGGTGGGCGTCACCTATCCCGACAGCAGCGACATGACCGTCATCAACCGGCCGTCGGACGGCACCCAGCGGGCCGTCAGCAACGCCATCTTCCTCGTCTCCGACCTCAGCCCGACGGGCGTCCTCGACCACTTCTACGTCTCGCCCGGCGGCGCGATGCTCCTGCCCGGCGCGAAGCTCCAGCTCAAGGCCTCGGCGGTGGACACGGCCTGGTATCCCATGGCCTCGGACGCTTCGGTCTCCTGGTCGGTCACCGACGGCGCGGGCTCGGTCAGCTCCGGCGGCCTCTTCACCGCGGGCGCCGCCTCCGGCGTCTCCCTGGTCACCGCCTCGTCGGGCAGCGCCGCGGGCAGCGCCGAGGTCACCACCGTCGCCGTCCCCGATTCCCTGCAGCTTCTGAATCAGGCGACGGGCGCCTCGGTCACCGCCCTTTCGCTGGAGCCGGGACAGAGCATCGACCTCACCGCCGCCGCCTCCTACCGGAAGCTGCCCCTCACGGCGCAGGACGGCTGCTTCGCCTGGACCGCCTCGGCGGGGGCGGGCACGGTGGACGCCAACGGGCTGTTCACCGCCGCCGACAGGACGGGCAGCGGCACCCTCACCGTTTCGGTGGGGGGACGCTCGGTCGTCGTCCCGGTGACGGTCACCGGGCATATCCTGCCGCTGGAGGATTTTGAGAACGACCTCGGCTCCTTTGTGAGCACCGACACGGCCGACGTCGCCCTCTATACCGGCGCGGAGAAGGTGCGCTACGGCAAAAAGAGCCTGAGCTTCACCTATGACACCTCGGAAACCGGCACCGCCTCGGCGGCCGCCTTCCTCAGCATCCCCTCCGGGGAGCGCTATCTCAACCTGTGGATCGACGGTGACGGCTCGGGCAACACCCTGACCGCCACGGCCGCCGTCGGCTCGGGCGCCTACGCCGACGTGACCCTCACCACACTGGACTTCACCGGCTGGAAGTACGTCACCGTGCCCCTGCCCGCCGACACCGTGAGCCTCTCCGCGTTCCAGGTCGTCCATACGGCCGGAGCGCCCGTTGGGGGCACCCTCTACTTCGATCAGCTCACCACCTCGAACGAGGCCGTGACCGACCTGACGCCCCCGGTGATCACCCTGTCGGTGTCCGGCGGCAGGCTGCTGGCCACCGTTGTGGACAACATCGCGCAGACCTTTGACAAAAAGCAGGTGAGCGTGACCTGGAACGCCGCCGAGTCGGTCGCCTCCGCGGCTCTCCCCGCCGACGACGGCAGGATGCACCGGCTCACCGTCACCGCCGTGGACGTGTGCGGCAATATCGGCACGGCCTCCTACGACATCGAGCCGGCGGTCCCGGAGGACGTCGACCTCTCCGACGAGCCCTTCACCGACATGGATTCGCACTGGGCGGAGAAATACACCACCTACCTCTATGAACACGGCATCACCAACGGCATCAGCACCGACAGCGGCCTGCAGTTCCAGCCCGGCAAGGACATCACGCGCGGCGAGTTCTTCCTCATGGTCGCCCGCTGGATGGGGCTGGACCTGAACGACTACGCCGACGTCCAGCTCCCCTTTGACGACGCGGACACCATCCCCGCCTGGGCGCTCATCGGCGTAAAGTCCATGTACGCGCTCGGCATCCTCAACGGCAGCCGGGACGGGGACCGCCTCAACGCCAACGCCGGTGCCGCCATCAGCCGCGCCGAGGCCATGGCCATCCTCGGGCGCATCCAGGCCAGGGGCTATGCCGAACCGGCCCTCTCCTTCGACGACGCGGACAAGGTGCCGTCCTGGGCCGTTCCCTACGTCAGCTCCCTGACGGGCGAAGGCGTGGTGAGCGGCTACGACAACAAGCTCTATCCCGCCGACCCGGTCAAGCGGAGCGAGGTCGCCAAGATGCTCTACCTGCTCCTCTGACCCCATGCCATCCGACTGAAAACGAGGAACGCCCGCCGTACGGCGGACGTTCCTCGTTCCTTTTTATCGGTTAGACGCCGGTGAGGTCGAAGGCGGGGATGTACCTCTCCTGCGCCGCCTCGCCCGACTGGACATAGCCCTCCAGGCCGAGGTTGCGCATATACTCCTCCGCCGCGCGGATCTCCGAGCGTCGGAGCCTGCGGTCCAGCTCGGGGTATTCCCCCGCGCGGCCCCACGGGGTGTACTGGCTCATGAGGGAAAGCAGCACCGTTCCCGGCGGGAACTGCGCGGCCGCCCAGTCCATCACCGCCTTGGCCCCGGCCACCTGCCCGGGCAGGATGAGGTGGCGGATGAGCACCCCCCGCCTGAGCAGGCCGTCCTCCAGCACATACGGCCCGGTCTGGCGCACCATCTCGCGGATGGCGGCGGCGGCCACTTCCGGATAGTCCCGGGCGTCCGAATACCGCTCCGCCGTGCCGGGGTCGAGATATTTGAGGTCGGGCAGGTAGACCTGCACCCTGCCCTCCAGCGTCCGCAGGGTCTCGACGCGCTCGTAGCCGCCCGAGTTCCAGACTACCGGCACGGGCAGGGGCTCCGCCAGCGCCTCCCGCAGGACATGGGTGAAATGCGTGGGGTTCACCAGGTCGAGATTGTGCGCCCCCTGCGCCGCGAGGGAGAGGAAGATCTCCCTCAAGCGGGCGGGCGTGACCGCCCTGCCGAAGTTTCTTTGGCTGATCTCCTCGTTCTGGCAGTAAACGCACCGCAGGCAGCAGCCCGAGAAGAACACCGTCCCCGCGCCCCGCGTGCCCGAGATGGGTGGCTCCTCCCACCTGTGCAGCGCCGCCCGGGCCACCACCGGCAGGGCCGGCATGGCGCACAGGCCCGCCCCGGCGCGGTCCGTCCGCTCCGCCGCGCAGGCGCGCGGGCACTGGGTGCAGATGAAGTTCAAGGGCCCAGCCTCCCTTCCACGAGGTGACAAAAGCACTGGAAGGCATTGGGGACCGCGTACCGCGTGCGCAGGTCGGCCCTGTCCGCCCACACCCAGTCCGGCGGGAGACGCCCGTCGGACGCCGTGACGACGACGGCGTCCATATGCCACTCCAGGTGGGTAAAGATGTGCTTTCCGGTTCCGCCGTACTCCAGGCACAGCGGCAGGACCCCGAAGTCCTCCAGCGCCTGCTCGGGCGCCGCGTTCTGCTCGTTGGGGTACTCCCACAGCCCGGCGAGGAGCCCTTTCCTCGGGCGGCGTCGAATGGCAACTTTTTTTCGGTAAAAGATGAGAAAAACCGTGCGTTCTTCCACTTTCCGCTCCTTTTTAGGCGCTTTGACGGGCAGTTCCTGTTCCCGGCCGGTCAGATGGGCCGCGCAGAACTCCGCCGCGGGGCACTGCGCGCAGAGGGGCGCGCCGTTGGGCAGGCACACCGTCGCCCCCAGCTCCATCATGGCCTGGTTGAAGTCGCCCGGCAGGTCGGTCGGCAGGACGGCCCGGAGCAGATCCGCGACCTTTTTTTTCGTCGCGGGGGAGGTGATGTCGGCGGCGTCCCCCGTGATGCGGGCGACCACGCGCAGCACGTTGCCGTCCACCGCCGGGACGGGACGCCCGAAGGCGATGGAGGCGATGGCCCCGGCCGTGTACTCCCCCACCCCGCACAGGGTGCGCAGGGCTTCGTAGGTGTCGGGGAACACGCCGCCGAGCTCCCCCGTCACCTGCCGCGCCGCCCGCTGCAGATTGCGGGCGCGGTTGTAGTACCCCAGCCCCTGCCAGAGCTTCATGAGCTCGTCCTCGTCGGCGCCGGCCAGGGCCTTGCCCAGC
>CAZVHV010000058.1:0-8894 GCA_964627025.1 uncultured Oscillospiraceae bacterium
AGAACATACGGCAGGGCACCGATGTGATCCTCGTGCCCGTGGGTGAGGAAGATGCCCCGGATGCGGCTCTGGTTCTTGATCAGGTAGCTGACATCGGGGATCACCACGTCGATGCCGTACATGTCGTCATCGGGAAAACCCATGCCCACGTCTACGATGATGATGTCTCCGCCGTACTCGTAGACGGTAAGGTTCTTGCCGATCTCATTGAGACCGCCAAGCGATATGATTTTCAGTTTTTCTGCCATGAATTAAAATTACACTCCTTATTTGTTGTTACTGTTTTCTTCATGTACGGACACAGAAGCGCATGAAATTTTACGCGGTGTGGTGGTGTGAAACACTTGTCCGCCTCCGATGGACTGCAGTGGAGGGATTGCCTGTGATTTCGCCCAGCCGCGCCTGTTTTGCATAGCAAAAGGAAGGCGAAGTCCTCGTTTCTTTCCGGCCCTGCCTCGTCGGAAAAAGAACGTCTCCATCCGCCGCCCCTTGCGTTCGCTCTGCTGTCTGTGCCCTGTGCCTTATCTATTTCAGTGTGCAACCACACATGAAGCCGTCGTTAATGATAAGCCAGTATATCATAGACCGATATAAAAGTATACCATTATTTTATAAAATCCGTTTTACGGCTGATCGGGCGGCTTTTCATCCAGCTGCGCCACCTTTCTCGCGTAAAAGTCGCACAGCTCGGCCGCCGTCTCGGCGTCATACCCCTCGCCCACCACCTGCAGCGCGGCCCGGCGGATTTTAGGTGCGACGAATACCCAGCCCTCTCCGATGCGGACCCGCAGTCCTTCCCCGGTGGACACAGTTTCTTCTCCCGCCAGCGCTTCCATGACGGCCCCCCGGCTGCCCCGCAGGGGGATCTCGCGCCGTCGGACGGCAAACCGCGGGATCTGCGCGGCGAGGGCGCCGAGCCGTTCCCGTCCGGCCCCCATGCGGGCACAGATGCGGCAGGCGGCAAAAACCGCATCCCGCATCCACGGCAGCGCCCGGTAAAGCTCCTCTGCCTCCGCTCCGTCGCGGCCGATGCGGAGCACTTGGTTCTGATGCGCGGCCGCCATGGTCTCGATGACCGACGGGGCGGAAGCCGGAACCGCGACCCGCCTCTCCCCGTTCTCAAACTCGATCAGGCAGAGCAGGGGCAGGAGTTTCTCGGCGGGCAGCGGCGTCCCGTCCTCATCCCATACCGTCAGGCGGCGCCCTCCATGGTCGCCCGAGAAGGCAACCACACCCTGTCTCCGCTCCCGCAGCACCGTGCACCCCAGAAGCTCGAGCGCGCCCACGAGGAGCCGGTCGGTGGTGCTGCAGCCGGGCACCGCCACAGGAACGGGCGGCGGCATCTGTCCGATGCGGGCGCGCCGCGCCGCCTCCGCCGTATAGACGCAGGAAATCCCGGTCAGCGGCTCCCACCGCCCCGCCCGGCTTCCGGGCACCCGGAGGGTCTCGCCCCGGAGGACCGCCCCCTCCAGCTTCCGCTGCCGCGCCCGCTCCAGCGGCAGACCGCGGCTGTCGAAGCAGGAGAGGTAGACCCGCTCGCCCTCCTGCTCCAGGAAGAGGGAGACGGGCAGCGCGTACCGCTCGGCCGCCCAGGCCGCGGAGGCGGCGGTCGGCGCGTCATGGGCAAGGGTCTGCCCGCCGGACGAGGCAATGCCGGACGCCGCGGCCCGGGCCAGCATGCCGGCGCCGTCTCCTCCGGCCCAGCCAAGCCCGACCCTGCCCTCCTCTCCCAGCACACTGCCGATCTGGAGCAGAAGCTGCGGCGTGATCTCTTCGTTAATGATTCCCTGCAGAATGCCTCCGTCCCCGAAGGCCGGAGGCTGCTGCCATCCGCGCCCCGTGAGGGAAAAGGCCAGCCTGCACCCCTTCGGGGCATGGCGGCCGGGCCAGAGCTTCACTCCTTCCAGGAGCGCGGCGTCTTCCTCCGCAACGCTTTCCTCTCCCAGCACCGTGCCCTCGTTGAGCACCGCACCGCGGTGGACCGAGGCGTTCGGGCAGAGCACCGCGCCGTACAGGGTGGCGCGCTCGCCCACCTTTGCCTCCTGGAGGACCGAACGCTGAACCAGGCTCGCCCTGCCCACCGAAGAGCCGCCGCCCAGCACGGCGTGCGGTCCGATCAGGCTCCCCGCGCCGATGGTCACGTGCTCGCCGATCCAGCAGGGCGGTACGATCGTAATATTTTCGGGGATCGGCGAAGCCGACCAGACCCCGGGTGCGACCCGGTTCGCCCCCAGATCCAGGGACACCCTGCCCGAAAGAGCATCGACCGCGCTCTCCAGATAGGCGCGGCAGTCGCCCATATCTCGCCAGTACCCCTCCGCCACATATCCGTAAAGCGCTTCGCCCTCGGCCAGCAGCTGTGGAAAAAGCTCCTTTCCAAAGTCATAGGGGGTCTCTGCCGGGACTTTGTCCATGGCGTGTTTGGTGAGCACGTAGATGCCCGTGTTCACCGTGCTTGCGATCACCTGGCTCCAGGATGGTTTTTCCACGAAACGGTCGACCCGTCCCTCTCCGTCGGTGAGGACCAATCCGTATTCCAGCGGATTGGGATGACGGTAAAGCACCAGCGTGGCCGCCGAGCGCCGGGTGCGGTGGAATCCGATCGCCTCGGTGAGGTCGAAGTCGCACACCGCGTCCCCGCTGAGGACGAGGAAGTCCTCCTCCCCGAGGTGCGGCATGCACGCCTTCACCCCGCCCGCCGTGCCCAGCGGTTTTTCCTCCGTAAAATATGTGATGGATACGCCGAAGTCGCTGCCGTCCCCGAAATAATCCATAACGATCTGAGGCATATACTGCAGGGTCACGCAGAGGTCGGTGATGCCGCAGCGCTTCAGCAGGGCGATCGTGTGCTCCAGCGCCGGCCGATCGAAAAGAGTCGTCATCGGTTTGGGACGGCCCAGCGAGATCGGGCGGAGGCGGGTCCCTTCCCCGCCGGCCATAATGACAGCTTTCATGGAAAACATCCTATTCCTTTCTTGGGATGTTTTCTATTATGGACGGCAGGTTCCCAAAATAAACTTGTCGGCACGGGTCTTTCATGGTATCCTGAAGCCGCGCGCATGCGTCCCGGCACCGGCCTTCCGGGCCGGAAAAAAGCCCTGAAAGGAAGAAGCGGTGTGAATATTCAGATTTTCGGCAAGTCAAAATGCTTCGACACCAAAAAGGCCGAGCGCTACTTCAAGGAGCGGCGGGTGAAATTTCAGGCCATCGACGTGGTAAAATTCGGCATGAGCCGCGGCGAGCTTACCAGCGTGAAAAATGCGGTCGGGCTCGCGGCGCTCATCGACCAGGACAACCCCGACGCCGCCCTGCTGCGCTATCTGGCCCACGACGCGGACAAGCTCGACAAGCTTTTCGAGGACCCTCGCCTGCTCAGGACCCCCATCGTGCGCAACGGCAGGCAGGCGACCGTGGGCTATCAGCCCGACGTCTGGAAGACGTGGGAATAGCCCCGGCACCGGAAAACAGGTCTGTTCCGCGGCCCGCCCGCATACGCTTACAGAGGTGATCGTATGAACGCGCTGATCCAGGTCCCCGTCTGCCCCCTCATGACCGCTCCTTCCGACAGGAGCGAACTTTCCGACGAAGTCCTGTACGGTATGGCCGTGCAGGTGTCGGAAGCTCCGGGGGACGGATGGTGTCATGTGACAACACATTACGGATATACCGGCTATGCGCCGGAAGCCTGCCTCCTGCCCGGTGAAAGCGCGGCCGCTGCCTGGAGCGCTTCCGCCAAAAAAGTGGTGCTCCGCAAGAACGTCTGCGATATCCAGGCTGCGCCGCGCGTGCAGTCCCGGCCGCTTCTCTCCCTTCCCCGCGGCGCTCTGGTACAGCTGATCGGAGATCCGGACGGCGGATGGCAGAAGGTGCGCCTCTGCGATGGGCGCGAAGGATATACAAGAAGTAGTTTTCTTGGAGAATATTACATAAAACCGGCTTCCGACGATGAGGCCGCCTTCCGCCGGCTCCTGACCCGCACCGCCCTGCTCTATGCCGGCACCCAATACCGCTGGGGCGGCAAGACGCCGCTGGGCATCGACTGCTCCGGGCTGGTGTTCATGGCTTACCTGCTCAACGGCGTGATCATCTGGCGGGACGCGCAGATCCGGGAAGGCTACCCCGTACATGAGATCGACCGCCGCGCAGTGAAGCGGGGAGACCTTCTCTTTTTCCCCGGTCATGTCGCCATGTATCTGGACCGCGGCCTTTACATTCACTCCACCGGCGCGCCGGGCAGTGACGGCGTCACCATCAACAGCCTGGATCCGGCGGCCCCGAACTTCCGGGCCGATCTCGCAAAATCCCTGCTCAAGGTGGGCAGCATTTTTTAAGCAAAGCAAACGCGGCCGCCGGGCAAATGCCCGGCGGCCGCGTTCCATTTTTATCCCTGTGCCGTTTTACTGCCCGCACTCATCCTGGTGCTGATGCTCGTGGCAGACCGACCCAGTGGACTTCAGCGCACCGCTCAGATACGCTTCGGCGGCCTCCTTCGCGCCGCCCGACGCGCCCGTGATGACTTCAATCCCCTTTTCGTTGAAGATCTCGATGGCGCCCCCGCCCATTCCGCCGGAGATAATGACGTTCACGCCCAGGTCGTTCAGAAAATTCGGGAGAAAGCCGGGACGGTGGCCCGGATTTGCCACCGACTGGCTCTTTACGATCCGGTCGTTCTCCGTCTCAAAAATGTTGAAATTGGGGCAATGCCCAAAATGCTCGGTCACCATATCGCGCTCACTTGCTACTGCTATTTTCATCTTTATTCCTCCATCTGTTTTTTGTCTGCGCAGTTTATTCTTTCATTTCGCTTTCCCCGAACAGCAGCGCCATCGTGCTGTGGAAAACCTCTCCGACGGCCCGTCCCGCCGCACAGTCGACGTCCGCGACCGTCAGTCCGTCGTTGACCGCCTTCACCGCGGCCGGATCAAACGGGATCCGCCCGACAAAGGGTATCCCCTCCGCCCGGCAGAACGCTTCGATCTTTCCGGTGTTTTCCGGGTTGATGTCATATTTATTGACGCAGACCGCCGTCTTTGTGTGAAACATCGCCGCGGTCTTGAGGACCCGCTCCATGTCGCTGATCCCGGACAGGGACGGCTCCGCCACGACCAGGACCATATCCGTGCCACTTACCGAGGCAATGACCGGGCACCCGATGCCGGGCGAGCCGTCGATCACCGCCAGCGGAACATCGGCCGCCGCGCTCTTCATCTGTTTCTTCACTTCGGTGACCAGCTTCCCGGACGTCCCGCTGCCCATTTTCAGCTTTGCCGTGGAGAAAACTTCCCCGCCGCCGGTGTAGAGCCTCAGCTCCCCCGCTATCGCTGGCTTGAGGGAAACCGCGCCGGCGGGACAGACCGCCTCGCAGACCGCGCAGCCCTCGCAGGCATAAGGGAGCACCCGATAGCCGCCGTCCGCCGTGATCGCATCGAACCGGCAGTTTTCCGCACACCGGCCGCACCCGACGCACAGCCCGGCGTCGATTTCTGCCTTGGGCAGCCCGTAATAATCGGTCGTTTCCGGTTCCTCCGCACGGTGCATCAGCAGGTGGAGATTCGGGGCGTCGACATCGCAGTCCGCGTATGCCTTTGCTCCGGACAGCCGGATAAAGGCGCCCGCCACCGTCGTTTTCCCCGTGCCGCCCTTACCGCTCAGAATCAGCAGCTGTTTCATGGCGCACCTCCTTCTCCAGTGTCTGAAGCAGGGAGGAAAACATCCTGCGGTACGCCGGATCCTTCCTGACCGCGATCTCCGCGTTTGCATTGAGCGTGCCGAGCTTCCTGTCGAACGGGATCCGGGCCAAAACCGCGATGCCCTGTTCCCGGCAGAATTCCTCGGCAGGATTTTCTCCGTCAAGGCATTTGTTGAGCACCGCGCCGTGCGGCTTGTCGAACAGCCTGACCAGCTCGCAGACCATATTAAGGTTATGCACGCCGAACAAGGTCGGTTCGGCGACCAGAATGCAGTAATCCGCGTCCCGGATGCTCTCCATCACCATGCAGGCGCTGCCCGGCGGGCAGTCGATAAAAGTGGCCGCCGCTTTGGACGCTTTGTCCTTCAGCAACGTCTGGATAATGGGGACGCCCGACGCTTCGCCGATATTCAGGATCCCGCTGTTGACCGAGACCCCGCCCGAAACGCCCCGCTGGACCTTCCCGATGACCTTTTCCCGCTCGGTCAGCGCTTTTTCCGGGCAAAGCAGGGTGCATCCGCCGCAGGAATGACACACCTCGTCGAATACCATCAGCCGGTCCCTGATATAGGCCAGGGCCTGGAATCTGCAGAAATCGGTGCAGATCCGGCAGCCGGTGCAGCGCTGCGGGTCCACCGCCGGGATGCTGACGGCAACAGGTTCCTCCCGGACATCCTCCGGTTTGAAAAACAGCGCTCCGTTCGGCTCCTCCACATCACAGTCGATATATTCGGAATGTTCCGCCGCCGCGGCCAGATTGACCGACACCAGCGTTTTCCCCGTGCCGCCTTTGCCGCTCAGCACAGCGATCCTCATGTCAGGCGCCCCCATGGTGGTGGAATCCGGCGTGGATCTCATGCAGCGGCGGGAGCTTCCCCTCCAGAAAACTTCTGATGTTGTCCATCGCGGAGCCTTCCGCCGTCCGATACAGCTTAATCTCCGCAGCTTTGAGCACCTCGGCCGCGTTTTCGCCGCAGCGAGGCGTCAGCAGGGCGCCGGCCCCGCTGTCCGCAATGCTCTGCGCCGCCTTGATCCCCGCGCCGCCCTGGCTGGCCGCGGCGCTGTTGTCCAGAAACACGCTTTCTTTGGTTTCCGTATCATAGATCAGGAAATACGGCGTGCGTCCAAACGACTGGCACACGCCGGTCCCCGTGTTTTTTTCCTCTGCCGGTATGGCAAGTTTCATATCGATCCTCCGTTCTGTTCCCCCGGCCTCAAAACCGCCGCGGGGACATTGTTTTTGCGTACCGCTCACACGGCGCCGTTTTCCTCGCCGCTCTCGCAGTTCCTGCCGCATCTGTGCCTCCGGCAGCCTCTGCCGCATCCCGTTGCGATCCCGTCGCACAGGACGTATTCACCGCCCCCGATCCGCAGCACCTTACCGTTGACCAGGGATTCCGCAAGCTTTCTCCTCGCCTCGTTGTAGATCCCCTGCACGGTCGTGCGGGCGATGTTCATCTGGCCGGCGCATTCCTCCTGCGTGAACCCCTCCATGTCGATCAGCCGAACGGTCTCATATTCATCCACCGTCATGTTGATAAAACTCTCCGGGTCCACCGGGGAATTGAGCGGGCCAAACCTGTCGTTCTCCGGCAGAGAGCAGACTTTTCTCCATTTCCGTGGTCTTGGCATACTATTTCCCCCTTCCAAGTTATTGACATATGTCGTTTACAATTTTTATTATACTCATTTTCAGACATATGTCAATAACTATTTTATGCTTTGTCCGTTCCCGGGGAGGCCCGCCGTCCCCGGAGGGGACCACAGCCTTTTCGATAAACATTTCACAAAAACAGGATTTGAATTGTTGAAATATCACAAAAAATGTGTTTAACTATAATTAACAGCTCTCTCAAAACGGCTCGAGCTGCACGCCGCACGGTCCGCCTCCTTTTGCCGGGAGCCTGCTTTTCGGGTCGGCCGGACCGCTGTGCATATGCAGCTTCGTTTCCTTGTTTGGACCGGAAAGGGATGTCCCTATGAAAAAAATAATCGCTGCCGCCGTCGCATTCTGCGCCCTCTCGGTGCACGCCTCGGCGGAAAACGCACAGCCCTTCGAGCTGGCTTCGGTCTTTTCAGCCCCCCCGTTTTCGGGTGGCGCCGTTTTTCTGATCGGCGGAGCCGGTCTCCTGCTCATCCTTCTGCTGGCCGGGCTGCTCGTTGCCGAACGGAGGAGATCCCGCCGTTCCAGACAAATGATCGAGAAATTCGATATTTTGCGAAAAAATTTCATGGACGCCACCGACGACCTGGTCTGTCTGAAGGACGAGAATTTAAACTATCTGTTTGTCAACAAGGCGTTTGCGCACGCGCATTCCAGGGCGGAAGCCGATATCATCGGAAAAGATGATTTTGCGCTGGTGGAGCGCGACACCGCCCGGAAACGCAGAGAGGCGGATCTCGCGGCGATCAGAGACAGAGCACGCACGGTGCAGGAAGACGAATGGGCGGGACGAATCTACCGCGCAACAAAATTTCCGATCTCGCTGTTCAGCGGACAGGTCGGGGTCGGCGCCTACATCACCGATATCACACCGGAGCGCGAACGCGAAAGGCGGCAGAGAAAGGTCCTGCAGCGCCATAAAATCCTGACCGACTTCCTGACCCGCAAATTCCAGAGCAGGCAGGAGCAGCTGGATTATGCCCTTCACGAGGCGCTGAAGCTGACCGAAAGCCGGTATGCCTATCTCTGTTTTTATGATGAGAAGGCTTTCCAGTTCACGCTCAACGCATGGACCAGCAGCGTCATGGCCGACTGCGCCGTCAAGCAGCCTCCCCCCGTCTGTCATCTGGCCGATTCCGGCCTCTGGGGCGAGGTCGTCCGCCAGCGGAAACCCATTGTGTTCAATCACTTCGACCAAACCGATGCGCTGAAAAAGGAATTCCCCAACAGCCATGTGCAGTTCCAGAAATACATGTCCTTCCCCATCATGATCGACGGAAAGATCACGGCGATCGCTGGCTTTGCGAACAAGCTGCGGGACTACGATGAGACCGACGTCTACGAGACCATGCTGCTGATGAGCGGGATCTGGAACAGCATTCAAAGAAAGGAAACGCAGGACAAGCTCTCGTTCGAGCGCAATAAATACCTTCAGACCCTGATCTCCATCGGCGACGGCGTGATGGTGGTGGACAAGGACGGCAGGGTCGAAATGCTCAACGGCATCGCGGAAAGGCTGACAGGCTGGTCCCTCAGCGAAGC
>CAZVHV010000059.1:0-8705 GCA_964627025.1 uncultured Oscillospiraceae bacterium
TCGAACGCGCCGGTGAGCCCCACCCGGAACCACTCCCCGCCGGTGAAGAACGGGGCCTCGCGGCCGCGGGGCGGGCGGTCCATCACGCCGGGCTCCTCCGGCTCCATGCCGAGGGCCAGCGCGGGCAGCGAGTCGGTGACCAGATTGATCCACAGGATGTGGATGGGCCTTAAAATCGTCCAGCCCGCGAAGGTGGCGGCCAGCATGGTGAGCACCTCGCCGGCGTTGGAGGACAGCAGGAAGCGCACCGCCTTGCGGATGTTGTCGAAAATGCGGCGCCCCGCCCGCACCGCCGCCACGATGGTGGCGAAGTTGTCGTCGGTGAGCACCATGTCCGAGGCCCCCTTGGAGACGTCGGTGCCCGTAATGCCCATGCCGATGCCGATGTCGGCGGCCTTGAGCGCGGGGGCGTCGTTGACCCCGTCGCCGGTCATGGCGACCACCTTCCCCTTCTTCTGCCAGGCCGCCACGATGCGGCTCTTGTGCTCGGGCGCCACGCGGGCGTAGACGGCGATGGTTTCCACCTGGCCGAGCAGCGCGTCGTCGCTCAGCTTCTCCAGCCCGGCCCCCGTGACCACCCCGCGGCCGTCCCCGAGGATGCCCAGCTGTTCGGCGATGGCCGAGGCGGTGAGGCTGTGGTCGCCGGTGATCATCACGGGCAGGATGCCCGCCCGGCGGCAGGTGGCGATGGCGTCCTTCACCTCCCCGCGCGGCGGGTCGATCATGCCCACCAGGCCGCAGAAGGTCAGGCCGCTCTCGGTGCCCTCCACGTCGGCGGGGTCGGCTTGGTCCACATCCTTATAGGCAAAGGCCAGCACCCGGAGGGCCTGGCTGGCCATGGACTCGTTGGCCGCCTCGATCTCCCCGGCGCCGCCGAGGGGCGCGGGCGCGCCGTTTACCAGACGGGCCGTGCAGCGGGCGAGCAGGACGTCGGGCGCGCCCTTCACCAGCACCCGCAGCCGCCCGCCGGGCAGCGCGAGGATCACGGCGGAGCGCTTGCGCGCCGAGTCGAACGGGATCTCCCCCGCGCGGACCCGGGCCTTCACGTCCTCCGGGGTGGTTTTCCCCTTTTTCACCAGATAGTCGAGCAGGGCGGTCTCGGTCGGGTCGCCCACGAAAGCGCCCTGCGTGCCCGTGGCGGCGTCGTTGCAGTGGAGCATGGCCTCGTACAGGCGGTCGGGAGCCTCGCCCCCCGTCCACTCGGCCCGGACGGTCATGCGGTTTAAGGTAAGGGTGCCCGTCTTGTCCGAGCAGATGACCTGGGTGGAGCCCAGGGTCTCCACGGCGGGGAGCCTGCGGATGATGGCGCCCCGGGCCGCGAGGCGGCGCATGCCCATGGCCAGCACGATGGTGACCACCGCCACCATGCCCTCCGGGATGGCGGCCACCGCCAGCGACACGGCGGTCAGGAACATCTCCAGCGCGTCCCGGCGCGAGAGCAGCCCGGCGGCGAAGATGGCGGCGGCGATGAGGAGCACCAGCCAGGACAGCCGGTTGGAGAGGCGGTTGAGCTTCTGCTGCAGCGGCGTGCTCTCCTTCCCGGCGGAGGCGAGCTGGTGGGCGATCCGGCCCATCTCGGTGTCCATGCCCGTGCCCACCACCAGCCCGGCCGCCCGGCCGGCGGTGACGGCGGTGCCCAGATAGCAGAGGTTGGTCCGGTCGGCCAGGGGCGCGTCCTCCTCCGGCAGGGCCTCCGCCTCCTTTTCGGCCGGCACCGACTCGCCGGTCAGGGCGGACTCCTCGGCCCGGAGGGCGCTGCTCTCCAGCAGGCGCAGGTCGGCCGGGACCGCGTCCCCCGCCTCGAGCAGCACCACGTCGCCGGGCACCAGGTCGGCGGCCGGCAGCCGGATCACCCCGCCGTCGCGCAGGGCCTTGGCATAGGGGGCGGCCATCTCCTTCAGCGCGGCCAGCGCCGCCTCGGCCCGGGACTCCTGCACCGTCCCCAGGACCGCGTTGAGGAGGACGACGACGCCGATCACGGCCGCGTCGATCCCTTCCCCCAGGAAGGCGGAGACGGCGGCGGCAGCCAGGAGGACCCAGATCATGAAGTCCCGGAACTGCGAGAAAAACAGGGCGGGCACGCTCCGCCGCTTCCCCTCCTCCAGCCTGTTGGGGCCGTACCGCTCCAGCCGCCGGGCGGCCTCCGCCCCCGTCAGGCCCGCCGCGTCCGCCCCGAGGGCCGCCAGCGCCTCCGCGGCGCCGCGCGCATGCCAGGGCTGTCGTTCCATCGCGCACCTCGCTTTCTCTCACCCGCGCCGGGGTGAGGTCCCTTTTTTCGTTCAGGTGGATTATACCGCCCGCGCCGCGGCACTGTCAACCGGCCCCGGCGGACGCAGGGTTTACAAAATATTCACATTGAAGTCATGAAACAGACGTATTTCTTTTGTATTCTAACCATGGAAACCAAAGCAGCGACATGACATAACATTTCCCCCCTACTCCCTTATTTCTCCTTTCCAAACCCCTCAAAATTTCTCATTAAGTGCTAAGCAAAAGATCCGGCCTTCGGCCGGATCTTTTGCTGTCTCCGGACCGTTCCCGTCCCCGCGCGCGGGCAAACATCCATTGCTTTTGCGGCGGGGTTGGAGTATGATATTGGCGTATGAATTATGCGCGCACGCCGGGTTTCGGGGGTTTTCCGTCCCTTTCTGCCGGTGTGCGGAACACAGTTTTTCAAGAGGTGATTGACATGAAGGACGGTTTCATCAAGGTGGCCGCCGGCACGCCCAGCATCCGCGTGGCCGACTGCCGCTACAACGCCGAGCAGTGCTTTACCCTGATGCGCGAGGCCGACCGGCAGGGCGTGCGCGTGCTGGTCCTCCCGGAGCTCTGCCTCACCGGCTATACCTGCGGCGACCTTTTCCTCCAGCCCACCCTCCTCCGGGGCGCGGAGGCGGCCCTCTCCACCGTGCTGGAGGCCACCCGCTCGCTGGACATGGTGACCGCGCTCGGTCTTCCGGTCGCTTACGGCAATAAGCTCTACAACTGCGCGGCGGTCATCCACAGGGGCACCCTGCTCGCGCTGATCCCAAAGACTTATCTTCCCAACTACGGCGAATTTTATGAGCAGCGCTGGTTCTCCTCCGCGCCCCCCGCCGGCGGCTCCCTGCGGCTCTGCGGCCAATGGGTCTCCTTCAACCCCTGCTGTGTCTTCCAGTGCAGGGACTACCCCGACTTTTCCATCGGCGTGGAGCTGTGCGAGGACCTCTGGGCGGACGATCCCCCCTCCCGCGCCCTCGCCGCGAACGGCGCGACCATCCTCCTCAACCTCTCGGCCAGCGACGAGGTGGTGGGCAAGTCCGACTACCGCCGCCAGCTCGTCACCGGGCAGTCGGCGCGGCTGGTCTGCGGCTACGTCTATGCCGACGCCGGGGAGGGCGAGTCCTCCACCGACATGGTCTTCGCCGGCCACAACCTGATCGCCGAAAACGGCGTGCTGCTCGCCGAGCGGCGCTTTTCCACCGGGCTCACCGTCTCCGAGCTGGACGTCCAGCGCCTGGCCGGCGAGCGCAGGCGGCTCACCACCTTCCCCTCCGGGGCCGGCCTTCCCCACGCCTGCATCACCTTCGACATGGAGCTCTCCGACACCGCCCTCACCCGCTACGTCTCCCCCACCCCCTTCGTCCCCGAGGACGCCGGCGACCGGGCCGCCCGGTGCAAGGAGATCCTCCTCATCGCCGCCATGGGCCTGAAGAAGCGCCTGGAGCACACCGGCGCCAAGACCGCGGTGGTGGGGCTCTCGGGCGGGCTGGACTCCACCCTGGCCGTGCTCATCACCATGATCGCCATGAAGCTGCTGGACCGCCCCACCGGCGACGTGGTCGCCGTGACCATGCCGGCCTTCGGCACCACCGACCGCACCCGCGACAACGCGGTGGAGCTGGCCGAGCGGTTAGGGGCCACCCTGAAGCGCATCGACATCTCCAACTCGGTGCGCAGCCACTTCGCCGACATCGGCCAGTCCATGGACTGCCACGACGTCACCTATGAAAACGGACAGGCGCGGGAGCGCACCCAGGTGCTCATGGACATCGCCAACCAGACCGGCGGCATCGTGGTGGGCACCGGCGACCTCTCCGAGCTGGCCCTGGGCTGGGCCACCTACAACGGCGACCACATGTCCATGTACGGCGTCAACGCCTCCATCCCGAAGACCCTGGTGCGCCACCTGGTGCGCTATGTCAGCCGCGACAAGGCCGGGGAGGACGAGCGCCTCTCCCTCGTCCTGGCCGACATCCTGGCCACCCCGGTCTCCCCCGAGCTCCTGCCCGCCGTGGGCGGCGAGATCTCGCAGCGGACCGAGGACCTGGTCGGGCCCTACGACCTGCACGACTTCTACCTTTATTACGCCATCCGCTGGGCCTTCCCGCCCCGCAAGGTGCTCCGCCTCGCCGAGCACGCCTTCGCCGCGCGCTACCCCCGCGCGACCCTGCTGAACTGGCTGAAAATCTTTTACCGCCGGTTCTTCTCCCAGCAGTTCAAGCGCTCGTGCCTCCCGGACGGCCCCAAGGTCGGTTCGGTCACCCTCTCCCCCCGCGGGGACTGGCGCATGCCCTCCGACGCGGTTTCCGCCCTGTGGCTGGCCGAGCTGGAGGCACTGGAAGAATGAACATCCGTTTTGACCTCTTTTTCACCTTCGCGCGCATCGGCCTGTTCACCTTCGGCGGCGGCTACGCCATACTCCCCATCCTCGAACGCGAGGTGGTGGAGCAAAAGGGCTGGGCCACCGACGCCGAGCTGTGCGACATCTTCGCCATGGGGCAGTGCACCCCCGGCATCATCGCGGTGAACACCGCCACCTATGTGGGCTATCACAAGGGCGGCGTCACGGGCGGCATCCTGGCCACCCTGGGCATGGTCGCGCCCTCGGTGCTCATCATCACCTTCATCGCCATGTTCCTCCAGCGCTTCGCCGAGATCGAGTGGGTCGCCCACGCCTTCGCGGGCATCCGGGCCTGCGTCTGCGCCCTCATCTTCACCAGCGTCTGGAAGCTGCTGAAATCGGCCGTGATCGACCCCCCCGCCGCCGCCGTCTACTGCGCGGCGCTGGCCGCCTCGGCCTGGCTCGGCCTGTCGCCCGCGCTCGTCGTCGTGCTGGGCGGCGTGCTGGGGCTGGCCATCCGCAGGATGCGGGGGTGGGCCCGATGATCCTGCTCCGCCTGTATGCTGAATTTTTCCGGGTGGGGCTGTTCTCGGTGGGCGGCGGCCTGGCCACCATCCCCTTCCTCTCCGACCTGGGGGCGCGGACCGGCTGGTTTACCCAGGCCCGCCTGGCCGATATGATCGCCGTGTCCGAATCCACCCCCGGCCCCATCGGGGTTAACATGGCCACCTACGTCGGCTTTGTCACCGCGGGTCCGGTGGGCTGCGTGGTCGCCACCCTGGGACTCGTCACCCCCGCCACCGTCCTCATCCTCCTCCTCGCCCGCTTCCTCCGGCAGTACCGCTGCAACCGCATGGTGGACGCGGTGTTCTACGGCCTGCGCCCCGCCTCGGTCGCCCTCATCACCATGGCCGGCATCACGGTGGCGCGGATCGCCCTCTTCTCGCCCTGGAACTGGAAGGCCGGCCTGCTCGCCGCCGCCGTCTTCCTCTGCCTGCGCATCCGGCGGCTCGAACGCCTCCACCCGGTCGCCTTCATCGCGATTTCGGCCGTGATCGGCGTCGTCTTCCGCTTTTAACGCAAAAAAACGCTCCCCCGGAACGGTTCCGGGGGAGCGTTTTTCTCTTTTCTTACCAGCGGACCTGGCCCGTGCCGTAGATCACGTACTTGGAGCTGGTCAGCTCCTCCAGCCCCATCGGGCCGCGGGCGTGCATCTTCTGGGTGGAGATGCCGATCTCGGCGCCCAGGCCGAACTCGAAGCCGTCGGTGAAGCGGGTGGAGGCGTTGACATAGACCGCCGCCGCGTCCACCTCGTTCAGGAAGCGCTGGGCCGAGAAGTAGTTGCTCGTGACGATGCACTCGGAGTGGCCGGTGCCGTGGCGGGCGATGAACTCCAGCGCCTCGTCCGCGTCGGCGACCACCTTGACGGCGAGGATATAATCGCCGAACTCGGTGTCCCAGTCCTCGGGCGTGGCGGGCACCACGATGTCGTCGCCCAGGATCTCCTGGGTGGTGATGCAGCCGCGCACCTGCACGTCCTTCCGCTTGAGGAACTCGTAGGCCATGGGCAGGAACTCCACGGCCACCGCCCGGTCCACCAGCAGGGTCTCGGCGGCGTTGCACACCGACGGGCGGGAGCACTTGGCGTTGTAGACGATCTCGGCGGCCATCTGCAGGTCGGCGTCCTTGTCCACATAGATGTGGCAGACGCCCACGCCGGTCTCGATGACGGGCACCCGCGCGTTTTCCACCACCGAGCGGATGAGGCCCGCGCCGCCGCGGGGGATGAGGACGTCGAGATAGCCCCGGAGCCCCATCATCTCATGGGCGCTCTCGCGGCTGGTGTCCTCCACCAGGCAGATGCAGTCCCGGGGCAGGCCGGCCCGCTCCAGCGCGTCGCGCATGATGGTCACGAAGGCGCGGTTGCTGCGGATGGCCTCCTTGCCGCCGCGGAGGAGCACCGCGTTGCCCGACTTGAGGCAGAGGACCGCGGCGTCCACGGTGACGTTGGGGCGCGCCTCGTAGATGATGCCGATCAGGCCCAGCGGCACCCGCCGCCGGCCGATCACCAGCCCGTTGGGGCGGGTGGTCATTTTGGTGACCTCGCCGATGGGGTCGTGAAGGGCGGCCACCTGCCGCACCCCCTCCACTATGCCGGCGATGCGCGCCGGGGTGAGGGTCAGCCGGTCGAGCAGCGAGGCGCTCATGCCCGACTCCCCGGCCGCCCTGACGTCCTCCGTGTTGGCGTGCAGGATGTCCTCCCGCCGGTCCATGAGCGCGGCGGCGACGGCCTCCAGCGCCTCGTTCTTCTGTGCCGTGTCCAGATTGGCCAGGATCGTCCCCGCGTTGCGGGCGGCGAGGGCCTGGGTCTCAATAACGGTCATACTGATCGATTCTCCTTCCTTCAGGCGGGAAGCGAACCCGGGGCGCAGAAACGGGTGCCCACGTCCTTGCCCGCCACGATGTCATACAGGTCGGCCATCCGCTCTCCGTTGGTGATGACCATGTCCACGCCGGCGCCCATGGCGATCTCGGCGGCGTCCAGCTTGGTGATCATGCCGCCCGTGCCGCGCCAGGTGCCGGCCCCGCCCGCGATGGCGCGCAGCTCGGGCGTGACCTCGGTCACGCAGCGGATGAGACTGGCGTCCGGATGGCGGTGGGGATCGGCGTCGTACAGCCCGTCGATGTCGGACAGCAGGATGAGCAGGTCGGCCCGGCACAGCCGCGCCACGATGGCGGAGAGGGTGTCGTTGTCCCCCAGCACCTTGCACCTGCCCGTTTCGATCTCGGCCGTGGAGACCGAGTCGTTCTCGTTGACGATGGGGATGCACCCGAGCTCCAGCAGGGAGCCGAAGGTGCCGCTCAGATGCTCGGCCCGCCGCGAATCGTCCACATCCTCGCCGGTCAGCAGGATCTGCGCCACGGTGGCGCCGTAGTCCCCGAAAAACTTATCGTAAAGATGCATCATCTCGCACTGCCCGACGGCGGCGACCGCCTGCTTCTCCCTTAAATCGGAGGGCCGTTCCTTCAGCCCCAGCTTGCCGACGCCGATGCCGATGGCGCCCGACGAGACCAGGATGATCTCGTGCCCGACGTTCTTCAGATCGGTCAGGGTGCGCGCCAGATGGTCCATGCTCTGGAATTTTACGCTGCCGTTGCTCCGGATCAGGGTGGAGGTCCCGACCTTCACAACGATGCGCAGATGCTTCCTCTCCTTCAAAAATATTCACCTTCCTATTTGGGTTATCATACCACATCTCCCGCGGACAATAAAGCATGCCGTGCGGAAATTTCCGGTTTTTCATTTAGTTTGAAAATTAACAAACTTTTTTTGCGGTTTTCGTCAGTTTATTATTGAAATTTTTTCCGTTTTGGGATACAATATCCGCTGCTAAGTAGAACTGGGAGGTGGCCGCGGAATGCTGAATATCGTGCTGGTCGAACCGGAAATTCCGATGAACACCGGCAACATCGCACGCACCTGCGCCGCCACCCGCAGCAGGCTCCATTTGGTAAAGCCGCTTGGCTTCGACATCAGCGACAAGGCGGTCAAGCGCGCCGGACTGGATTACTGGCACATGGTGGATCTTACGGTCTACGAAAGCCTGGACGACCTCTTCTCCCGGAACTCCTGCCCCGACCTCTGGCTGGCCACCACGAAGGCCCCGATCAGCTACGCCGAGGCCGAGTTCCGCGACAACTGCTGGCTCTTCTTCGGCAAGGAGACCGCCGGCCTGCCGGAAGCCTTCCGGGAACGCTACTCCGACCGCTGCATCCGCATCCCGATGCGGCCGGACGCCCGCAGCCTCAATCTGTCCAACGCCGTTGCCATCGTCGCCTATGAAGCTCTGCGGCAAACAGGTTTCCCCGGCCTGACCGGGGAAGGCGAAATGAAGAGGGGATTTTTATGAATTACAACAAAAAAACCGTAATGGACGTCGACGTGAAGGGCAAGAAAGTGCTGCTCCGCTGCGACTTCAACGTCCCCCAGGACAAGGCGACCGGGGCCATCCAGGATGACAAGCGCATCACGGCCTCCCTGCCCACCATCCGCTATCTGCTGGATCACGGGGCGGCGGTCATCCTCTGCTCCCACCTGGGT
>CAZVHV010000060.1:0-7766 GCA_964627025.1 uncultured Oscillospiraceae bacterium
GTCTACGCGTCCTCGGTGGAGCGCAACGTGATCGCCTCCAGCAATCTGATCCGGCGGGTTCTGGATTTTTTCCGGCGGGAAAAGAACAGCACCTTCCTGGATACCTTTCGCGTCATGTAACGGAAAAAGCGGGTCAGGAGCGGCGTCTGCCGCTCCTGACTTATGAGTGAGGAACTATCAATGAAAGAACGGCTGCAAAAAATACTTTCCGCCGCCGGGGTCTGCTCACGCCGGGCGGCGGAAGATTACATCAGGGCTGGACGGGTTACGGTAAACGGTGCTGTGGCCAAATTGGGGGAGAGCGCCGACCTGACCTGCGACACGGTCGCGGTAGACGGCGTTTTCCTGCAGACGCCGGGAGAACGCACCTGGCTCATGCTTTACAAGCCGCGCGGCTATGTCACCACCCTCTCCGACGAACAGGGGAGAAAGACGGTGGCGGAGCTGATCAGGGAGTGCCCCGCCAGAGTATGGCCGGTCGGCCGGCTGGACCTGGATTCCGAGGGATTGCTCCTCATGACGGACGACGGCGCCATGACGCAGCATCTCCTGCATCCCAGCCACGAGGTGGAGAAGGAGTATCACACCTGGGTGACGGGGGATGCCGCCTCCGCGCTGCCCATACTCTCCGCACCGATGGAGCTGGACGGGGAGAAGCTGCGCCCGGCGCTGGTGCGGGTGATCGGAGAAAACCGGGATACCACCCTGCTCTCGATCGTGATCCATGAGGGAAAAAACAGGCAGGTACGCCGCATGTGCGCCGCCGCAGGCCTTAAAGTCACCCGGCTGAAGCGGGTGCGCGAGGGGCAGCTGCCTTTGGATGAAACGCTGAGACCCGGGCAATGGCGTTATCTTACCGCCGGGGAGACGGCAAAGCTGCTGATTTGACGCTGTCTGGTTTGCAAGTTTCAAAATTCGTCCTGCATATTGATTTTCGATGCAAATACAGCTATGATAGAAAATATATTCAAGTATCCAGCTGCCTCCGGAGGTGGAGTCGGCAATCGGAGGGTTTGACCATGACAAAAGATATTTTAGCTGTAATTCAAAATAACCTGTCCACCTTCTCCAAGGGGCAAAAGCTCATTGCCAACTTCATCCTGTCGTCCTATGACAAAGCCGCCTTTATGACGGCCAGCAAGCTGGGCAGGACTGTAAATGTCAGCGAGTCCACCGTGGTGCGTTTTGCCGCCGAACTGGGATATGACGGCTACCCCAGCATGCAGAAGGCGCTGCAGGAGATGATCCGGAACAAGCTGACCTCCATCCAGCGCATCGAGGTATCCAACGACCGCATCGGCAATCAGGACATCCTGTCCATGGTGATGCAGTCCGATATCGAAAAGATCCGCATGACCCTGGACGAGACCGACCGCGCGAGCTTCGACGCTTCGGTGGAAGCCATCACAAACGCCCGCCGCATTTACATACTCGGTGTCCGATCTTCCTCCGCCCTTGCGGCTTTTCTCGGTTTTTATTTCAATCTTATTTTTGAAAATGTCGTGCAGGTAAACACGTCCTCGGCCAGCGAGATATTCGAGCAGCTCCTGCGGGTCGGCAAGAACGATGTTGTGATCGGCATCAGTTTCCCACGCTATTCCCGCCGCACCGTCAAAGCCATGCGGTTTGCCCGCGACCGCGAAGCGACCGTGGTGGCCATCACGGACAGTCAGGCGTCCCCGCTGTCTGAAATCGCCACACACACCCTTCTGGCCAAGAGCGACATGGCGTCCTTCGTGGACTCGCTGGTGGCCCCCCTCAGCCTGATCAACGCTCTGATCGTGGCGGTCGGGCGCAGGAAAAACGAGGATCTCTCCAACACCTTTGAGACGCTGGAGAAGATCTGGGCGGAATATGAGGTTTATGAGAAGGTAGAAGAATAATGTCCGCTGATATTGTGGTTATCGGAGGCGGCGCGGCCGGGATGCTGGCCGCTTTTTCCGCCGCGTCCCATGGCGTTTCCGCGACGCTGCTGGAACGAAATGAAAAACTCGGGCGCAAGCTTTACATCACCGGCAAGGGCCGCTGCAACCTTACCAATGACTGTGCGCCGGACGAAGTGCTGAGCAGCGTTCCGCGCAACAGCCGTTTTCTTTACAGCGCGGTAAACCGCTTCCCGCCCGCCGAGGTGAAGAAATTCTTCACCGAACTGGGCGTCCCCCTGAAAACCGAGCGCGGCGGCCGCGTCTTTCCCCGCTCGGACAGAGCTGCGGATATCATCGACGCGCTGCTTTTTGCCTTGCGGCGGAAAAGGGTGGGCATCCTGCGGGAACGGGCCCTTCATATCCTTGTCAGGGACGGCGGTGTAGCCGGCGTAGTTACCGAAAACGGCGAGATCGCCTGCAGAGCGGTTGTCCTTGCGACGGGGGGCATGTCCTATCCCCTGACCGGTTCGACCGGCGACGGCTACGCCATGGCGGAGGAACTCGGCCATACGATCGTTGCGCCCGCGCCTTCGCTCGTTCCCCTCGTAGCGGCAGGGGAGGATTGTCCGAAGATGCAGGGCCTCGCATTGAAGAACGTGGCCGTCAAGGTGAAAAACAGCCGGGGAAAAACCATTTACAGCGAGCAGGGGGAACTGCTTTTTACCCACTTCGGCCTGTCAGGCCCCCTCATTCTCAGCGCCAGCGCGCATATGCGCGATTTCGAGCGGGATCATTATTCCGTCCTCATCGATCTCAAGCCGGCGCTCGACGAGCAGAAGCTGGACGCCCGCATTTTGCGGGATTTTGAGGAAAATGCCAACCGTGAATTTCAGAACGCCCTGGACGGACTGCTGCCCCGCCTGATGGTACCGGTGATCGTCGCGCGTTCCGGTATCCCGCCGGAGACCCGCGTCCACTCGGTGACAAAGGCGCAGCGGCGCCGCTTAATGGAATTATTTAAGGAGTTTCGGGTGGAGATCACTGGGCCGCGGCCGCTGGACGAAGCGATCGTCACGTCGGGCGGCGTTAAGGTGAGCGAGATCGACCCCAAGACCATGGCGTCCAAACGGATCGCAGGGCTTTATTTTGCCGGGGAGATCATGGATGTGGACGCATATACCGGCGGCTTCAACCTTCAGATCGCATGGTGTACGGGAAAAGCCGCGGGAGAGGGAGCCGCTATTTATTGCAGGGGAGAAGAGACGAATGAAGTTTAAAAGCATCGCCATAGACGGCCCGTCCGGCGCCGGAAAAAGCACGCTGGCCAGACGGCTGGCCGAGGAACTCGGCTTTCTCTACGTGGATACCGGCGCGATTTACCGGACGGTAGGGCTGTGTGCCCTTCAAAAGGGGCTCGGTCCGACCGACGCCGCCGGCGTCACCACCCTGCTGGACAGGATATCCATTGACCTGCGCTATGGGGAGGACGGCCTCCAGCATATGTATCTGGACGGGGCGGACGTCACCGACGCGATCCGACGCCATGAGATCTCCAAATACGCTTCGGAGGTATCCTCCATTCCAGCCGTGCGTGATTTTCTGCTGGACATGCAGCGGCAGTTTGCCCGTACTCATAACGTCATCATGGACGGGCGGGATATCGGAACGGTGGTGCTTCCCCATGCCAATGTGAAGATCTTCCTGACCGCCTCTTCCGAGGCCAGAGCGGCAAGACGCTGGAAGGAGCTGGAGGAGCGCGGCAGCCCGACCAGCTTTGCGACCGTGCTTTCCGACCTGATCAAGCGCGACGAAAAGGACAGCAGCCGGGTAACGGCACCGTTAAAAGCAGCAGAAGATGCCATTTTGGTTGATACGACCGGATATACATGGAAGGAGAGCTTTGAAGTGCTCCTGAAACTGATAAAGGAGCGTCTGGAACGATGAGTATTGCATACGCGATTGTCTATACCCTGCTTTGGCCGTTTTTCAATTTGCTACATCCCGGCAGAGTGATCGGGCGGGAAAACATTCCGGCGGGTGGTGCGCTGGTCTGCGTGAACCACACCGCGCTCTCCGACCCCCTTCTTGTCGTTTTTGCCTTCCGCAAGAAAAACCACATGCGCTTTATGGCGAAGGCCGAGCTGCTGCGGGTACCCGTGCTGGGCTGGGTCCTGAAAAAAGTCGGCGTCTTCGGTGTGGAACGGGGGAAATCCGACGTCGGGGCGATCAAGCAGGCCCTTAAAATCCTGAAGTCTGGAGAAAAAATGCTGATATTCCCGGAGGGGACACGCTCCAGGGAAGGGGACGGAGGCGAAGCCAAGACAGGGGCGGCCATGATGGCCCTCCGCACCGGCGTACCGGTTGTCCCGGTCTATGTCCCGCGAAAGAAGAAGTGGTTTGCCCGAACGCCCGTAGTCATCGGCGAGCCGTATCATCCCGCCGCCAAAGGCACGAAAATGACGGCGGAGGATTACCATGCCGTGGCGGACGACATTATGGCGCATATCCACGCGCTGGAAGAGCGGGTGAGCGCATGAACCTCATCCTGGCGGATTCGGCCGGTTTCTGCTACGGCGTCCGCCGCTCGGTGGAGCTGGCGGAAAAGGCCGCGAAGAGCGGGCAGACCTGCGTCATGCTGGGCCCGGTCATCCATAACGAGCACGTGATCACGCGTCTGAAGGAGCAGGGGGTTGCCTGTGTCGACCGCCCGGAGCAGGTACCGTACGGCGCGGTCGTCCTGATCCGCTCCCACGGGGAGGGACGGAAGGTCTATGAGGCGCTGGAGGCCAGAAAAGCGGAGGTGATCGACGCGACCTGCCCCAATGTCGCCCAGATCCACCACATCGTGGCGGACGCGGAGGCAAAGGGCCGCACCGCGGTCATCATCGGGACCCCCGATCATCCGGAAATCATGGCGATTGCCGGCTGGTGCGAGCATCCGGTCGTCCTTTCGGGACTGGACGAACTGGTAACATTTCTGGGTAAAAATCCAGACTTCAAAAATGAACCCATTACTTTGGTCTCGCAAACAACTTCTACCAGGGAAGTTTGGGAGCCCTGCGTAGAAAAAGTAAAAAAAGAGTGTACAAATGCAGAAATATTTGATACAATATGTAGTGCTACGTCCAAGCGGCAATCGGAAGCAAAGGCACTGTCGGCAAAGTGTGACGCAATGATCGTCATTGGCGACGCAAAGAGTTCCAACACGCAGCGCCTCGTGGAGTTGTGCCGGACCCATTGTTCCAATGTAGTTTACATTGGCCGGGCAGCGGAATTGGATTTGTCTCTTTTCACCGGGGTAGCAACTGTTGGAATCACCGCGGGCGCTTCGACGCCCGGGTGGATAATAAAGGAGGTCTATGATAAAATGAGCGATGAAATCATGGAGATCGAAGAATCCTTTGCGGAACTGCTGGAAAAATCGATCAAGACTTTAAATACAGGAGAGAAGGTAACAGGCGTCGTCACTGAGATCACGCCGACGGAGATCTATGTAGATCTGGGAACAAAGCATGCCGGCTACATACCTGTAGCCGAGCTTACCGACGACCCCACCGTCAAGGTGGAGGATATCGTCAAGGTGGGCGATGAGATCGAGACCTACGTGATGCGCGTGAATGACCTGGAAGGCGTTGTCACGCTGTCCAAGAAGCGTCTGGATATGGTCAAGAGCTGGGACGACATCGAGCAGGCCAAGGAGAACCGCACCGTCGTCGAGGGTGTCGTGACCGAGGAGAACAAGGGCGGTATCGTGGTGTCCATCAAGGGCGTCAGAGTGTTCGTGCCCGCTTCCCAGACCGGCCTGCCCCATGAGACTCCCATGTCCGAGCTGCTCAAGAAGAAGGTGAAGCTGCGCATCACCGAGGTGAACCGCGCTCGCCGCCGCGTGGTGGGCTCGATTCGTGCCGTCGCCGCCGAGGAGCGTGCAGCCAAGGCCAACGAGGTCTGGGCAAATATCGAGATCGGCAAGCACTATTCCGGCGTCGTCAAGTCTCTGACCTCCTACGGTGCGTTTGTGGACATCGGCGGTGTCGACGGCATGGTGCATGTTTCGGAGCTGTCCTGGAGCCGCATCAAGCATCCTTCCGAGGTTGTCAAGGTGGGTGATGAGGTCGAGGTGTACGTCATCTCCTTCGACGCAGAGAAAAAGAAGATTTCTCTCGGCATGAAGGATCGGAGCGAGGATCCCTGGACCAAGTTCATCACCACCTACGGTATCGGCAACGTTGCCGAAGTCCGCGTTGTGAAGCTGATGACCTTCGGCGCTTTCGCCGAGATCGTCCCCGGCGTGGACGGCCTCATCCATATCTCCCAGATCGCCGATCACCGCATCGACAAGCCCGGAGATGTGCTTTCCGAGGGCCAGATCGTGAAGGTCAAGATCACGGATATCGACTTCGAGAACAAGAAGGTTTCTCTTTCCATCCGTGCCCTGCTGAACGATGACGGGTTCGAGGAGGAGCAGACTGCGGAAGGCGCAAGCGAGCTGGACAAGTAAGCTGCTGAAAAGGATAACTGCAAATGCTGGGAGCCCTGTTTCCGCCCGGAAACAGGGCTCCTTTTTTCTTTCACGTGGCAAATTTCCGGCTTCCCTTGCAAAATAAGGTGTAAAGGGCTATAATTATATTATAAGTTCGGTCGTTTTATCCAATAGGAGGTGGGAACTTGTTTCACGTGGGAGATAAAATTGTACACCCTATGCATGGTGCCGGCATCATTGACAGTATTGTATCTGAAAAGCGAAACGGTGTAGTGCGTGAATACTACCTGCTCAAGCTTCCTGTCGGGGGTATGCTTGTGATGATTCCCACTGCCAGCTGTGAGGAGATCGGCGTACGTCCCATTGTGGAGAAGGAAGAGGCGGACAGAGTCATTGCTGCCATGCCTGAAATTGAGGTGGATATGACGCAGAACTGGAACCGGCGCTACCGGGAAAACATGCTTCGCCTGAAAAGCGGGGACCTTATCGAGGTGGCAAAGGTGGTGAAGGGGCTTATGCTGCGGGAAGGAGACCGCGGCCTTTCCACCGGAGAACGCAAGATGCTCCACTCGGCCAAGCAGATCCTCATTTCGGAGATTGTCCTTTCCCAGAGCTCGAGCTACGAAGAAGTGGAGAAGCGCATCAACACCGCGATGATGCAATAAAATTTGGGGCAACGCGGAAAGGAGCCTTACGATCCTTTCCTGTGAAAGAGGTGTGGCCGATGGCAGGCTTCCTTGGGCACTTGTTTCGGGCAAAAGACAAAAAAAGCATCTTCTGCTCGGCCGTGGTGGTGGCTGCCGGATCAGCCACGCGTATGAAGGGGCAGGACAAGATCATGGCACCACTGGGCGGAGAACCTGTGCTGGCCCGCACCCTGCGCCCGCTGGAGGATTGCGCGCTGGTCCGCGAGATCGTGGTTGTTACGCGCGAGGACCTTGTCGTTGAGGCCGCAAAGCTGTGCAAAGATTACTTATTTACAAAGGTCACAAAGGTCGTCGTGGGCGGGGACACCCGGACAAAATCTGTTTTTGCCGGGATCCGTGAAACGGCCCCCGATGCGGAACTCATCGCGATCCACGATGGGGCGCGTCCCTTTGTTACGGACGAGGTGCTCCGCGAGGTTATCCTGCGGGGAGCCGAATGCGGCGCCGCAGCCCCGGCTGTTCCGGTAAAGGATACCGTCAAACGCGCGAGCCGCGGCATGGTGGTGGAAACGCTGGAGCGCGACAGCCTCTATCTGGTCCAGACACCCCAGGTATTTGAAGCTTCGCTCATCAAAGCGGCGCTGCTGAAAGCCATGCAGGACGGAGCTGCCGTTACCGACGACTGCTCCGCCGTAGAGCGGCTCGGTGTGGCGGTGGCGCTTACGCGCGGCAGTGAGGAAAATATCAAGATCACGACCCCCGCCGACCTGCTGT
>CAZVHV010000060.1:7776-8634 GCA_964627025.1 uncultured Oscillospiraceae bacterium
ATTTTAGAGGGGAGAGAATATCCGTGAGGATCGGCCACGGTTATGACGTCCACAGACTGGCTGCGGACCGGAAGCTTATTTTAGGCGGGGTCGAGATCCCGCACTACCTCGGCCTGCAGGGCCACTCGGACGCAGACGTACTCGTCCATGCCGTGATGGATGCTCTGCTCGGCGCGGCTGGCCTGGGTGATATCGGCAGCCATTTTCCGGACAGCGATCCTGCCTATGAAGGGATCTCAAGCCTGATCCTGCTGAACAGGGTGGCACAACTGCTTGCTTCGGAACGATTCCGGGTGACCTATATTGATGCGACCATCCTTGCCCAGCGTCCGAAGCTGCTGACGTATCTTCCTCAAATGCGCCGGCAGATTGCCGGCACTCTGGGGATTCCCTCCGGCTGCGTCAATGTGAAGGCCACCACCGAGGAGGGGCTGGGCTTCACCGGCAGGGAAGACGGGATCGCGGCCCACGCCGTATGTCTTCTGGAGGAAGTGCCGAAATCCCCTCCCTTTTCTGAGGACTGAGAACGCTCAAAACGCTCCGCTCGTGCATACACTGGTGCGAGAGGGGCGTTTTCATTATGGTCTACTATCTCATTATCTGCCGTTCCCTGACCTATGCGCAGCGAACGGCTGCCGCTTTGGAGCGGGCTGGTATTACAGCCCGTATTCTTCGCGCGCCGAAAAGTATTTCAGGTGCGGGCTGCAGTCACGGGGTGCGGGTGGCGGAGCACAGCCTCTCCCGCGCCCTGATTGTGCTCAACAGAGTAGGGCTCACGCCAAACCGTGTCTATATCGCCTCCGCTGAAGGAGGCTATCGGGAGGTGGGCCTGTGATCTACCTGGATAACGCAGCCACC
>CAZVHV010000061.1:0-8608 GCA_964627025.1 uncultured Oscillospiraceae bacterium
AGGCGGGAGATATGCGGGGATATTCCGGCAGCTTCAGGAGAGCTGCGCGATCCCCGCGTTGATCCGCCGCAGGGTCTCGTCTTTGCCGAGGATCTGGCAGAGTTCCACCGCGCCGCCCGGCGTGCTGGCTTTGCCGGATACCGCCACCCGTACCGGCCACATGATACGTCCATTTTTCAGCTCCAGACGCTCCGCCAGACCGATGAGCGCTCCGTGGATGGAGTCGAAGGTCCAGTCCGGCAGTGCCTCCAGCACGGGCAGGACGGCCTTCAGGGCTTCCAGGGAGTTGACTGCGTCGGTCTTCATTTTCTTGTGGACGTACAGCTCGTTTGAATACTCCGGCAGGGTGTCGAAGAAATCCACCAGCGGGGCGATATCGGCCAGCGTGTCGCAGCGCGACTGTACCAGCGGCGCGATCAGGGACAGGTCGATGCCGGGCGTGGTGACGGCCTTTTTCAGATAAGGCTCCGCCAGCGTGAAGAACGCCTCCGGAGGCATGGCGCGGAGATAGGTGGCGTTGAAGTAGTTCAGCTTCTCCCGGTCGAAGATGGCGGGGGACTTGGAGATGCCCTTCACGTCAAAGATCTTTGCCAGCTCGTCCAGCGAAAAGATCTCCTGCTCGCCGCCGGGGCTCCAGCCCAGCAGCGCCACGTAGTTGACCACGGCGGGGGAGAGGTAGCCCATGGCGATCAGGTCCTCGTAGGAGGGGTCGCCGTGGCGCTTGGACATCTTGCTGTGGGCGTCGCGCATGACCGGCGCGCAGTGGATATAGACCGGAACCTCCCAGCCGAAGGACTGGTAGAGAAGGTTGTATTTCGGCGCGGAGGAAAGATATTCCGAGCCGCGCACCACATGGGTGATGCCCATCAGATGATCGTCGATGACGTTGGCCATGTTGTAGGTGGGCAGCCCGTCGGATTTGATCAGCACGTTGTCGTCGAGCGATTCGTTCTCCACGGTAATATCCCCGAAAATGATGTCGGAGAAGGTGGTGGAGCCGCTGCGGGGGATCTTCTGGCGGATTACATGGGGAACGCCCGCCGCCAGTTTTGCGTCTATTTCTTCCCGGGAAAGCGAGGCGCAATGTCCATCGTACTTCACGATATTTTTTCCGTCGCCGCTCTCGCGCAGGGTTTTCAGGCGCTCCTCGTCACAGAAGCAGCGGTAGGCCCCGCCCTGCTCGATAAGCAGCTCGGCGTATTTGCCGTAAATCTCGCGCCGCTGGGTCTGGATATAGGGACCCACGGGTCCGCCGACATCGGGGCCCTCGTCCCAGCTCAGCCCGCACTTGCGCAGGGTGGCGTAGATGATATCGACCGCGCCTTCCACCAGCCGCTCTTGGTCGGTGTCCTCGATGCGCAGCAGGAATTTTCCGCCCTTGCTCCGGGCGATCAGCCAGGTATACAGCGCCGTGCGCAGATTGCCGACGTGCATATAGCCGGTGGGGGAGGGGGCGAAGCGGGTACGGACGCCGTCTTTGGGAATGCGGCGTTCCATCTCATGAAACCACGTCATATCCATGGTGTTTCCTCCAATTTATAGGCATAATCACTTCATTTTAAATTTTATGCCGTCGCTTGTCAAGTTTTATTGCCAATTGGGAGGGGATATGATATGATATCGCAGTATGAAATTATGGACGCAAGGAGCGTTAAATAATGGAAAAAGAGAAAAAAACGATTTTCAGCGGCACCCAGCCCAGCGGGAGGATCACCCTGGGCAACTACCTGGGGGCTCTGCGCAACTGGGTGGCGCTGCAAGACGGATATAACGCCGTATACTGCGTGGTGGACGAGCACGCGATCACGGTTCGGCAGAACCCCGCGGACCTGCGCAGGCAGACCATGGAGCTTTTTGCCCAGTTCATCGCCTGCGGACTCGATCCCGAACGGAGCACGATCTTCATCCAGTCCCATGTGCCCCAGCATGCCGAACTGGCGTGGGTGCTCAGCTGCTACACGATGTTCGGCGAGCTCTCCCGCATGACCCAGTTCAAGGATAAGTCCGCCAGCCATGCCGACAACATCAACGCCGGGCTGTTCACCTATCCCGTCCTCATGGCCGCCGACATCCTGCTCTATCAGGCCGATCTGGTGCCGGTGGGGCAGGATCAGAAGCAGCATGTCGAGCTTGCGCGGGATATTGCCCAGCGGTTCAACGGCATTTACGGCGACGTTTTCACCATGCCGGAACCGTATATCCCCGAAGTGGGCGCCCGCGTAATGTCGCTGAGCGAGCCGGAAAAGAAAATGTCCAAGTCCAGCGAGAACGCCAATTCCTATATCCTCGTGATGGACAAGCCCGAGGATATCATGCGCAAATTCAAGCGTGCCGTGACCGACAGCGAGGGCGGGATCTACCGCGCGCCCGAAAAGCCGGGCGTCTCCAATCTGATCGATATCTATGCGGCCGCCACCGGAAAGACGATCGCCGAGGTGGAGAAGAAATTTGCCGGCCTCGGCTACGGCGAGTTCAAGCCAGCCGTCGGCGAGGCGGTGGTAGAACTGCTGCGCCCCATCCGCGAGGGCACCGAGCGTCTGCTGGCGGATAAGGGAGAGCTGGAGCGGCTCTACCGCCAGGGGGCCGAGAAAGCCGCGCGGATGGCGGGCCGAACCCTTTCCAAGGTACAGAAAAAAGTGGGCTTCATTGCCCGCTGAGATTGATAGTGATAGTTAGGAGCAGTTTTTCATGGCTGTAGAACTCCAGGTGATCGGGCTTGTCGCCGCGGCGCTGCTGTGCGCGATGCTGGTCTCTTTTATTACCACGCCGGTGGTCAAGGCGCTGGCGTATCGGATCGGCGCCGTCGATGTCCCGAAGGACGGGCGCAGGATGCATGACCATCCCGTGGCGCGCATGGGCGGTCTTGCGATCTTTTTTGGCTTCATCCTCAGTATCCTGATCTTTACGCCGGTCACAAGGCAGCTTCAGGGGATGCTGCTTGGCGCCGTGATCATTGTGGTGCTGGGCATTTTCGATGATATTTACGCGCTGTCCGCCAGACTGAAATTTGTGATCCAGATTGTCGCCGCGCTGGTGGCGGTCTACTTCGGCAACGTGATCGAAGTGGTCTCCAATCCCAATCTGTTCAGCGACAATCCTTATTGGAAGCTGGGCCCGCTTTCCATTCCCATCACGGTGCTGTGGATCGTCGCCATCACCAACGCGGTAAATCTGATCGACGGCCTGGACGGCCTGGCGGTCGGAGTGTCGACCATCAGCTCCATGACGCTGCTGGTCATCGCCCTGGCGGTAAGCGAGGGAGAGGTCGCCCTCCTCATGGCGGCGCTGGCGGGCGCATGTATCGGATTCATGCCCTACAATCTGAATCCCGCAAAGATCTTTATGGGGGACACCGGCTCGACCTTCCTTGGATTTGTGCTGTCGGTGGTATCCATCTGGGGCCTGTTCAAGTTCTATACCGTCATCTCGTTCGCCGTGCCCTTCCTTATGCTCGGCCTTCCCATTTTCGACACCGCATTTGCTTTTATCCGGCGCATCGCCAACGGGCAGAGCCCCATGTCGCCCGACCGCAGCCATGTGCATCACCGTCTGATCGACATGGGATTCAGCCAGAAGCAGGCGGTGGCGGTCCTGTACATCATCAGCGCGATCCTCGGCCTGTCCGCCGTAGTGCTCACCACCAGCGGCGCGCTCAAGGCCATGCTGCTGCTGCTGGCGCTCTGTGCGGCCGGGGCGGTGGCGGGACGTGTCTTTCTCACCAGCAATGAAAAGAAGCGCGGGGACGCGGAGGACAGCCTGAATGCGGATCAGCCGGAAGCTTCAGAGGAGGATCAGCCATGAGGATCATGACCATCTTCGGCACCCGCCCGGAGGCCATCAAGATGGCACCGCTGGTAAAGGAACTTGCGGCCCGTCCGGAGTTTGAAAGCCTGTGCTGCGTGACGGCCCAGCACCGTCAGATGCTGGACAGCGTACTGGAAATTTTCCATATCACGCCAGATTACGATCTTGACATCATGGAGCCGCGGCAGTCGCTCGCTACCATCACCTCCAAGTGCCTGCTGGGCATGGAATCGGTCCTGACCGAGGCGAAGCCGGAGCTTGTGCTCGTTCACGGAGACACCTCCACGACCTTTGCGGGCGCGCTGGCCGCGTACTATCACCAGATTCCCGTGGGCCACGTGGAAGCCGGCCTGCGCACGGGAGATAAGTACTCCCCCTTCCCGGAGGAGGTCAACCGGACCCTGGTCGCCGATATCGCCGCGCTTCACTTCTGCCCGACGGTGGCCAACCGCGAGAACCTCCGCCGCGAAGGCATCACCGAAGGGGTTTTTCTGACGGGCAATACGGTGATCGATGCGCTGAAAACAACGGTTGTGAAGCAATACGCCTTTGAGACGGAGCTGCTGAATCAGCTGGACTATGAGAACCGGAAGGTGATCCTTGTCACCTGCCACCGGCGGGAAAATTACGGCGTGCCGATGGCAAACATCATGACGGCGCTGCGCCGGGTGGCGGACGCCTTCCCGGAGACCGAGCTTGTGTATCCCGTGCATCTGTCGCCTGTGGTGCGCGAAGCGGCGGCGCGCTATCTCGGCGGGCATCCGCGCATCCATTTGATCGAACCGCTGACCGCCGACGAGATGCATAACCTGATGGCAAGGGCCCATCTGGTGATGACCGATTCCGGCGGCCTGCAGGAGGAGGCGCCTGCGCTGGGCAAGCCGGTGCTGGTGCTTCGCAAAGAGACCGAGCGCCCGGAAGCCGTGTCCGCTGGAACGGTAAAGCTGGCGGGAACGGAAGAAGAGACGATTTTTCAAATGGCGTCGGAGCTTCTGAGCGACGGCCATGCCTATGCCGAGATGGCCAGGGCGGTAAACCCTTACGGCGACGGCCATGCATGCCGCCGTATTGCCGACGCTATCGCCTGGCATTTCGGTCTGCGTAATCAGCCGCCGGAGGAATTCCGTTAAGCCACGCATGGTGGAGATGCAGAGGGGGGCTTTGTGTTGGAACGGAAGAATCGTACGCTTCTCGCGCTGGCCATTGCCGTGCTCATTGCGGTGGCGGTGCTCTCCAGCTTCAGTATTCCCATTCTTTTCGGCCGGACACCCGTGGTTGAGCTTCCCGATCAGAGTGTGCTGGACCATACAGACAGCGGCTCCGACGGGCAGCAGGACCCGGGCGGCGGCAGTTATGTACGGGTGGAGATCACGCCGGAAACCGTGCAGAGCGTGATCGGGACCCTGGTCCGCCCACAGAGCTACTATCGGGAGCTTACCATCGAGACCATCTGGGGCGAAGGGGAGTCCGGCACAGCCACTGCCGAAATGCAGGTGTGGGTGGACGGCGGCTTTACCAGGGTAGAGACCGAGCTGTCCACCGGGCTGGTGCAGCACTGCATCGTGGGCGGCGGCAGCACCTACCTGTGGTACGGAAGCGACAAAAAATGGTACCGCGCCGCCGCGGATAACTTCTCCGCCGACTTGGCGCAGCGCATGCCGACCTATGAGGATGTGCTGGCGCTGGACAAAAAGGACATCACCGGCACCGGCTACGAGACGCTGGACGGCTTGTCCTGCATCTATGTAGAGGTCGCGGACGAGGCCCTCGGATATCTGGAGCGCTACTGGATCGGAGTGGAGAGCGGCCTGCTGGTGTCCGCGGAGACGGTGAAAACCGGGACGGTGGTTTACCGTATGACCTCGCATACCATGGAAGTTCCCATCCCGCAGGACGCCGACTTTACCCTGCCGGACGGTACGGTGCTCCATGAGGTATCACAGACTTAAGATTAGGATCAGACCAAGGGTGATGACCAGTTCCATGTCGTCACCCTCTAAAAACAGGAAAAGCATGATCAGCAGCAGCAGAACGTCGCCGGTATCAAGGTCTTCCAGCTTCAGAAGTTTCAGGATGCCCGCAAGACCGCCGCTTTTCTTTTCCGCGCCGGGTTCTCCCGCTTCCGGCGTGTCGGGAGGCGGTTTTGTTCCGGAGGACGCGGCCGCGTGCTGCGGAGCGGACTCCTGCTCCGCGGTGACGCGGGCATACGCGGTTCCGCTTGGTATGTAACGATTATAAATGATCCTCCCCTCCCTTCAGCAGTTGAAAGGCTACCCGCGCGACACGGGAGAGCTTGGTGATCTGCACGGCTTTGTCCACTTTGGCATACCGCTCTTCTTTTAAAAACGGCTGAAGCGCAGTTAAAAGCGCGGTCCTGCGGTCATCGGTGGCGCTGTACTCGGAGAACAGACGCAGCGCGGTCTGCAGCACCTTGGGATCAATATCGCCGAGGGAGGAGATGAGCTGGTCGGCGGAAGACGGCGCCGGGCTTTCCTGAGAAGGGGCGCCGCTTCGGCCGTTCTCTTCCTCGGTTCCGCCCAGCGCTTTGGCGATGGACATGATCTGCCCCATGGCTTTTGGGTCGGAGAGGATGGCATTCAGTTTTTCATCAAATTCAGCCATGGCAAGCCCTTCCTCTCATATGATCGATTGCTACTCCTGCGGGATGTTTCGGGTGATGCCCTCCATGACCTTCGCGCCTTCAGGACAGCTCATGATCTGTTCCATCAGCTTGACAAGGGCGGTGACGTCTCCGTTCATCGCGGATTGTGCCGCGTTCTGCAGCCCTCCGTTTTCCTTTTGTGTCAGCATCAGCATCAGTTTTCTGGCCTCGGGGGAATTGGACAGATCCATGAGCGCCTGTTTGTTTTTCAGCAATCGGGCGGCTTGCGGGGAATTCAGCAGATCGTCCAGTTGAAACGGTTTTTCCGGCATGTAAGACCCTCCATTTCAGTTTATGATGGCATACGCTTTATTATATGTGAAAAAAGTCAGCAGGTGACCGGAATGAAACTATTGGTTTTTTCTGATTCTCATAACCATTTACAGCCTATGCTGGATGCGGTGCAGGCGGAATCGCCCGACATGGTGCTCCATCTTGGTGATTTGCTGCGGGATGCGGAAGCGCTTGCCGCCTTTTACCCGAAATTACCGGTGACCTATGTCCCGGGCAACTGTGACGGCTGGACGAACGAACCAAATCACAGGCTGCTCGAGGTGGCCGGGCGGCGGATCCTGATGGGGCATGGCCATTTCTGGCAGGTGAAGCAGGGGTATGCCGGCGCGGTTGCCGCCGCGCGGGACGCCGGAGCGGATATCCTCCTGTTCGGGCACACCCATCTGCCCTACTGTGCGCATTCGGATGGGCTCTGGGTGATGAATCCCGGCGCCGTGTCTGGCGGAGGAATGGTTCATTATGGTATAATCATACTGGAAAAAAGCAAAACAATGTGCTATACTGTGGCGAATTAATTCGTCGTTCTGACGGACATGGAGGAAAGAAACGATGCTACTTGCGATTGATGTAGGCAATACGAATATGGTATTCGGCCTCTTCCAGGAAAAGGAGCTTATCGGGAGTTTTCGGCTCATGACAGATGCGAACCGGACGTCCGATGAGATCGGGCTGACCGCGTGCGATTACTTCCGGCGGTTTGATCTGTCCCCCGATGATGTCTCCGATGTCATCATCGCCTCGGTGGTGCCCCAGGTCATGTATACCCTGACAAGCGCCATGCTCAAGTACTTCGACCGCACTCCCATTGTGATCGGGGAAGATATGGATGCCGGGCTTGTCTATGAGGGCGACGAGCGTCTGGGCGCCGACCGTGCCGTAGCCTGTGTCGCTGCGATGGAAAAATACGGGAAACCACTGGTGGTGCTGGACTTCGGCACCGCCACAACCATCGATGCCATCGGGAAGAACGGACAGTATCTCGGCGGCTGTATCATTGCCGGCATGCGGATCTCCACCGATGCCCTGTTCCGCAAGGCCGCGATGCTTCCGCGGGTGGAGCTTGTGAAGCCGGACACGGTTCTTGGCACCACAACCGTCGGTCAGATCCAGGCGGGCGCGGTGATGGGGTATATCGGCTGCATCGAATACCTGATCAGCCAGACCAAGGCTGAGATGCACTGCGGGGAGAAGGTAACTGTGGTGGCGACCGGCGGGCTGGTTCGAATGGTGACCGACAACAGCGCGATGATCGACATCGTGGACAGTCAGCTTATTTTGGATGGCCTGCGTATTATTTACGACCGGTACCGGAAGCAGCATAAATAAAGAAAAAAAGGGCGTCCGCAGCGGGTTGCTGCGGACGCCCTTTCCCGTGGAAGATCAGGTGCCGGTAAAGAAATCGCACCAGCGGCGAAGCGTACAGTTCTCGCAGTCCGGCTTCCGCGCCATGCATACCGCCCGGCCGTGAAGCACCAGGCGGTGGCAGAAGTCGTTGGATTCTTCGGGCGGCAGGCAGGCACTCAGCTGCTGCTCCACCTTTGCCGGGTCCTTTGTACCGTCGGTCAGTCCCAGCCGGCCGGAAATTCGGATACAATGGGTGTCCGCCACCACGACGCCGGGGATCTGATAGATATCGCCCAGTATGAGTTTGGCGGTCTTTCGCCCCACGCCGGGCAGCTTCAGCAGCGCGTCCATAGTGTCCGGCACCTTGCCCCCGTACTGCGTCAGCATCATCTGTGAAGCGGCCACGATGTCTCTGGCCTTGCCTCTGAAGAATCCGCAGGAGTGGATAAAATCCTCCACCTCGGATACGTCGGCTTCGGCCAGGGCCTCCAGCGTCGGAAAACG
>CAZVHV010000062.1:0-8510 GCA_964627025.1 uncultured Oscillospiraceae bacterium
TACAAGCTCATCTCGCTGGCCCACCTGAATCATTTCAAGCGCTTCCCGATCATGCCGAAGAGCGTCATCAACGAAAACCGGGAAGGACTGATCCTCGGTTCTGCCTGCGAGGCGGGCGAGCTGTTTCAGGCGGTGATGCATCACAGAGACTGGGAGGACGTAAAGCGGATCGCCTCGTGGTATGATTTTCTGGAAATCCAGCCACTCTCCAACAACGCGTTCATGCTCCGCCCGGACCGCTACGGAAAGGTCGCGGCCCGCAACGAGGAGCAGCTTCGGGACTGGAACCGCACGCTTGTAAAACTTGGAAAAGCGCTAGGCAAACCGGTATGCGCGACCGGCGACGTCCATTTCCTCAATCCGGAGGACGAGATCTACCGCCATGTGCTTCTGGATGCAAAGGGGTTTGAAGACGCCGACGCGCCGAACCCGCTCTACTTCCACACCACCGGGGAGATGATGGAGGAATTCTCCTATCTCGGGGAAGAGACTGCCCGCCAGGTGGTGATCGAAAATCCGAACCTGGTGGCCGACTGGTGCGAATCGATCAAACCGCTGCCGGACGGCCTGTTTACCCCAAAACTGGAAAATTCAGCCGGAGAACTGACCGACCTTGTCTGGCAGAAGGTCCGGGACCTCTATGGAGACGAACCTCCCGCCATCGTCACCGAACGGGTAAATGCCGAGCTGGGCGATATCATCAACTGTAAGTATGATGTGATCTATATGTCGGCCCAGAAGCTGGTGCAGAATTCGCTGGAGGCGGGCTATCTGGTCGGCTCCCGCGGCTCGGTGGGTTCTTCCGTCGTGGCGTTTTTCTCCGGGATTACCGAAGTCAACGCCCTGCCGCCGCACTACCGCTGTCCGAACTGCAGGCACAGTGACTTTGACGCGGGCGAGGGGCACGGATGCGGCGCGGACATGCCGGACGCCATATGCCCCGTCTGCGGCACGCCTTACGCAAAGGACGGGTTCCATATCCCGTTTGAGACCTTCCTTGGCTTCGGCGGCGACAAGGTACCCGATATCGACCTGAACTTTTCCGGGGAATATCAGGCCACGGCCCACAAATATACCTTTGAGCTTTTCGGGGAGAATCATGTCTTCCGGGCGGGCACCATCGGGACCGTGGCGGAAAAGACCGCCTTCGGCTATGTGAAAAAATACCTGGAGGTCCGCAACCGCCGTGTGACCCACGCGGAGGAGACCCGCCTGGCGCTTGGCTGCACCGGCGTAAAGCGTACGACAGGCCAGCACCCCGGCGGTATGGTGGTCATTCCGCAGGACAAGGAGATCTATGATTTCTGCCCGGTGCAGCACCCCGCCGACGACACCGGGACCGAAATCATCACCACCCATTTTGAATATCACTCCATGGAGAGCAACCTCCTGAAACTGGATATGCTGGGGCACGATGACCCGTCAATGATCCGGATGCTGGAGGATTTGACCGGTGTCAACGCCAGGGCCATCCCGCTGGATGACCAGGACACAATGTCGATTTTTACTTCATCCAAGGTACTGGGCTATCAGAACGACAAGGTGCTTGGTCCGACCGGTGCCGCCGCGATCCCCGAGTTTGGTACATCTTTTGTACGCGGAATGCTGGTGGATACCCAGCCTACCGAATTCGACACCCTGGTCCGGTTGTCCGGTTTTTCCCACGGAACCGATGTGTGGCTGGGAAACGCCCGCGACCTCATCGTTTCCGGAACCGCCAGCGTCGGCGAGGCCATCGGCTGCCGCGATGACATCATGCTCTATCTGATCCGGTGCGGTATGGGAGAACAGCGCGCCTTTAAGATCATGGAGGCGGTGCGTAAGGGCAAGGGCTTGCCCGAGGGCGCGGATGAGGAGATGAAGGACCTGGGCGTGCCGCAGTGGTATATCGACTCCTGCCGGAAGATCAAGTATCTGTTCCCCAAGGCCCACGCGGTGGCCTACGTCATGATGGCATTCCGGATCGCATGGTTCAAGGTGCACCGTCCGCTGGCCTTCTATGCCACTTACTTTTCCATCCGCGCCAAGGCCTTCGACGCGACTGTCATGTGTCAGGGCATGGATGCGGTAAAAGCCAAAATGCGTGCCATCGCGGCCAAGGATAAATCCGCCACGGCGGTCGAGCAGGATATGCTGGTGACCCTCGAGGTGTGTTACGAGTTCTATCTGCGCGGCTTTACCTTTGAAACGGTCGATCTCTACCGCTCTGATGCCACACGCTTCCTGACCGATGAGGAGCGGGGGAGCCTGCTGCCCCCCTTTGTTTCGGTCCCGGGCCTGGGAGAGACGGTGGCGCTGTCCATCCTGGAGCAGCGTGGGGGGAGAAGATTTCTGTCCGTGGAAGAGCTCTCCGATGCCTGCCCGAAGCTGTCCAAGGCCCATATCGAGCAGCTCAGGGCGATCGGCGCGCTGGGCGGCATGCCGGATTCCAGCCAGCTTTCGCTGTTTTGACGGAAAGCGTACGGAATATGGGGCTTGACATGTAAACCATGGTATGCTATCGTATTAGCGTATTAGCGAACTAAAGTGAGAAATGCGGTGAAGGAATGAATTATACGGCCAATACACCCGAGGGCACCCGCGACAGGCTGTTTGCCGAGTGCCGGGATCGACGGCAGGTGCAGGATCACCTGACCGCTCTATTTCGCCGCCGCGGCTACGCGGAGATCATTACGCCTGAGGTGGAATTTTATGACCTTTTTCTGCGGTCCGGTAATCCGATGCCGCAGGAATCGATGCTGAAAATCATTGATCGAAGCGGCAAGATCATGGTCATGCGTCCGGACTGCACCACGCCCATCGCGCGGGTAGCCGCGACCAAGCTCAAGACGGTGCCGCTTCCGCAGCGGTTTTATTACAATCAGACCGTCTTTCGTTCCGGAGATGCACATAAGGCCGCCAGCAGCGAGATCGCTCAGTGCGGCGTGGAGCTCATCGGCGCGTCCGGCAAAAAGGCGGATGTGGAGATGGTCGCCATGGCGGTCGATTCGCTGCGCGCCTGCGGTCTGAAAAATTTCCATATTGAGCTGGGGCATGTCGGTCTCTTCCGTGCCCTCGCCGCCGAGATGGACATGGAACCGTCCGAAATAGAACAGATGCGCATGCTCATAGAGGGCAAAAACTTTGCCGCGCTGAACGATATGCTGGAGCCTTATGCGTCCAAGCCTGCCTGTGCCGTACTCCGCCGCCTGTCTCATCTGTTCGGCGGGGCAGAAGTCCTGGAGGAAGCGGAGCGGCTGTGCGCGGGCAGCGAAGTGCTGACCTATCTGCGCACGCTCTATGGGGAACTCGAAGCGGCCGGCTATGCCGCATATCTCCGCTTTGATCTTGGGCTGGTGCATCAGATCGATTACTATACCGGTGTCGTTTTCCGGGGCTATGTGGAGGGCGCGGGCGATGCGGTCCTCTCCGGTGGACGTTACGACGCTCTGGTGGAGGCATTCGGCAGACCGGCGCATGCCACCGGCTTTGCGGTCGACGTGGATGCGGTGGCCGGCTGTCTGCCCTCCGTGACCCTTCCGGACCTGGATCTGGTGGTACACTACGAGGACGGCCAGCTTGCCGCGGCACTGGCCGCCGTGGACACCCATCCTGCCGGGACCTGCGAGCTTTCCCCCTGCCGGACATTGGAATCTACCATGAATCTGGCCCGTGAAAAGGGTGCCGCAGGCGTTCTTGTGCTGGATCGGGACGGACAGCGGGAGGTGCGGATATGAGCAACAGATTACGGATCGCCCTGACCAAGGGCCGTCTTCAGGAACAGTCTGTGGAGTTGTTTGAAGCAATGGGTCTGGACTGCAGTCCGATCAGAAATCCAGGCCGCCGTTTGATCCACTCCATTCCGAATTACCCGCTGGACGCGGTGCTGGCCAAGGCGCCCGACGTGATCACCTATGTGGAGCACGGAGTCTGCGACATGGGAATCGTGGGCAAGGACACGATCTTGGAGCAGGGCCGCTCCTTTTATGAGGTGCTGGACCTTGGATTTGGAAGATGCCGGTTTGCCCTGGCTGTAAAGGAGGGCTCCGACTTCTACGGTACTTATAAGACCCGCCGTATTGCCACCAAATACCCGGAGGTAACCCGCGCGTTTTTTGAGAAAAAGGGTATGGATGTCTCCATCATCAAGATCGAAGGCTCGGTTGAGCTGGCGCCGCTTCTGCATCTGGCCGACGCGATCGTGGACATCGTGGAAACCGGCGCAACGCTGCGGGAAAACGGTCTGATCCCCATCGAGGACGTGGCGCAGGTGAGCGCGCGCCTGATTGTAAACACTGCCAGCATGAAGCTCTATAAGGCAGAGCTGGAGGACTTTATCTCCAAGTGTGAAAGCGAGTTGAATAAACAAACATGATCGACATCATCAGGGCAGACGGCACTGCCGAGCGAAGCCGTATTGCTGCCATGCGCGCCCGCTCTGCCGAGGTTGGAGCCGGGATAGACCGCGCAGTCGCAGATATCATGAGCGATGTAAAGTTAAATGGCTATACAGCTGTCGAGGCGTATTCCCTTCGTTTTGACAAGGCGGAGCCTCGGGAGATCGGCTGTGCGGAGCTGGATGCCGCCTATGCCGCCTGTCCGAAAGAACTGATCAAAGCGTTGGAGCGCGCCGCCGCCAATATCAGGGACTATAATGAAAAACTGCTGATCAAGTCGGCGGAGTGGTTGTCACCCGACGGAGGAAAAGTGGGGCGCATCGTGCGGGGCCTCTCCAGAGTGGGGATCTATGTGCCCGGCGGTACGGCGGCCTATCCGTCCTCCGTCCTGATGAATGCCGTTCCGGCCAAGGTGGCGGGGGTAGCCGAGGTGGTCATGGTGACCCCGCCCACGGAGAACCTGAATCACGCGGTGCTGGCGGCCGCTAAAATCGCCGGCGTGGACAGAGTGATTGCCGTGGGCGGCGCGCATGCCGTGGCGGCGCTGGCCTACGGTGCGGGCTTCATCCCGCGGGTGGACAAGCTGGTCGGACCCGGCAACGCCTATGTGGCCGCAGCCAAACGCATGGCGTATGGAACGCTGGATATCGATATGGTGGCAGGCCCCTCGGAGGTGCTGGTGATCGCAGATGAGAGCGCCAGTCCCAAATGTCTGGCGGCGGATCTTTTGAGCCAGGCCGAACATGACGTGCTGGCCTCCGCCGTTCTGCTGACCACCAGCCAGGAGGTCGCGGAGGCGGTGGACCGGGAACTCGTCCGTCAGACCGGTTATCTGAGCCGCAGCGAGATCATCCGGGCGTCTCTGCGTGATTTCGGCTGCGCCATCGTCTGCGGCAGTATCGATGAGGCGGTTGGACTTGCCAACGAGATCGCTCCGGAACATCTGGAGATCGTAACGAAGGAACCTCGTGCCATTCTGCCAAATATCAAAAATGCCGGCGCGGTGTTCCTCGGCGCGTGGTCGCCCGAGCCGCTGGGAGACTACATGGCCGGGCCGGATCATGTGCTGCCCACCTCGGGAACCGCCCGGTTCTTTTCGCCGCTCTCGGTGGAGAGCTTCCTGAAGAGCATGAGCGTGATCGAATACGACAGAGATTCTCTGGCGCCGGTGGCGGATCAGATCATTGCGCTGGCGGAATCGGAGCATCTCACCGCGCACGCCAACTCCATCAGAGTTCGGTTTGAATCGGAGGAGACGAGATGAACAGAACTGCTGCCATCAGCCGCACGACAAAGGAAACCGATATCACACTGTCTCTGTCGCTGGATGGGGGAGAGGTGAGCGTTGATACCGGCATCGGCTTTTTTGACCACATGCTCACCGCGCTGGCGTTTTACGCCGGATTCGGGCTGCGCCTTACCGTAGAGGGCGATCTGCAGGTGGATGGACATCATACGGTGGAGGATACCGGTATTGTACTGGGCGGCGCGATCGCGCAGGCTCTGGGGGATAAAAAAGGCATTCGCCGCTTTGCGTCCGCCTATGTACCGATGGATGAAGCCCTGTGTTTTACTGCGCTGGACTTCTCGGGCCGGCCGTTTCTGGTGTTTGATGCCGCCATGCCGCAGGAGAGGATCGGTACGTATGAGAGCTGTCTGACCGTGGAGTTTATGCGCGCTCTGGCAGTTCACAGCGGTCTTACCCTGCATCAGAAGTCCTTCTACGGTGACAACGCGCACCACATCACAGAGGCGCTGTTCAAATCGCTCGGCCTTGCCCTGAAGGACGCGGTAAAGGTGGAAGGAACTGCCGTTACTTCGACGAAAGGAGTGCTGTAAGAATGGGAAGCACAACTGCCATCGTCGATTACGGGGTTGGCAATTTAAAAAGCGTCACCAACGCGATGGCCTATCTCGGACTGAACACCGTGATCACCAGCGATCAGAATGTACTGGAGCGGGCGGATGCCATCATTCTTCCGGGGGTCGGCGCATTTCCGGATGCGGCGGAGAAGCTCCGCGCGCCCGGTCTGGACAAAGTCATCATCGACCAGGCGAAACGCAAGCCGGTCCTGGGCATCTGTCTTGGAATGCAGCTGCTTTTCGACCGTGGAGCGGAGGTCCGGCCCACACCGGGGCTCGGACTCGTCCGGGGCAGCGTCCGGAAGATCGAGACCGACCGCAAGCTGCCGCATATCGGCTGGAACAGCCTGACCTTTCAGAATGATTCGCCGCTTTTCCAGGGCCTGAGTGACGGCGTATACGTCTACTTTGTGCACACCTACTGCGGCGTTGCCGACGCGGAGACCGACGTTATCGCCCGGACGGAGTACGGCCCGTCCATTGTGGCTGCCGTCAGCCACGGGAATGTTTACGGCTGCCAGTTCCATCCGGAAAAGAGCGGAGAGGTTGGCCTGCAGATTTTAAGAAATTTTGGAGCGCTGAACCGATGATTATTTTACCGGCTATTGATTTAAAGGACGGAAAGTGCGTCCGCCTGTATCGGGGCGACTTTGCCACCGCCCATCAGGTTGCACAGAGTGCGACCGAAACCGCTGCGGTTTTTGCAGATGCCGGGGCGACATGGATTCATATGGTGGATCTGGACGGCGCCCGCAGCGGGACGAGAATCCATTCAGACATCGTAAAGGCTGTGGCCGAGACCTCCGGCCTCAAGGTGGAACTGGGGGGCGGCATCCGCTCCATGGCGGACCTGGGGGCGGCGGATGCGATGGGCGTGACCCGCATGGTTATCGGCTCCGCCGCCGTGGACCACCCGGAGTTCGTCAGAGAAGCGGTCGAGCGCTACGGCAAACGGATCGCGGTCGGGATCGACGCCCTGGACGGCAGGGTGCGCACTGCGGGGTGGGAACATGATTCCGGCATGGACGCCATTGCCTTCGCACAGAAGATGGAGGGATATGGTGTAAAGCATATTATCTTTACAGACATTGCGACAGATGGAATGCTGTCCGGGCCTTCCTTTCAATCGCTTGCCGCGCTCCAGAAGGCGGTCGGTTGCAATATCATTGCAAGCGGCGGCGTGACCACCGTCGCGGATATCGAACGGCTGCGGGATATGGGCCTTTACGGCGCCATCATCGGAAAGGCATATTATGCCGGAACCATCCGTTTGGAGGAAGCTGTTGCCGCGGCGGCGGAGCCACCTCGCACATCTCCGGATGAGAACCGGTAAAGGACGTGATTTTATGCTGGCAAAACGTATTATCCCATGCCTGGATGTACACAACGGCCGGGTGGTAAAGGGAGTAAACTTCGTCAATATCCGGGACGCGGGCGACCCGGTCGAACTGGCAAAATTCTACTCGGATGCGGGGGCCGACGAGATCGTTTTTCTGGATATCACCGCGACCCATGAGGAGCGGCGCACTGTGGCCGACGTCGTGGAGCGGACTGCCGCGCAGGTCTTTGTCCCGCTGACCGTGGGCGGAGGGATCCGTACGCTGGAGGATTTTCAGCAGCTCCTGCGCGCGGGCGCGGACAAGATCTCGGTCAACTCGGCTGCCGTTGCCGATCCGACCCTCATTTCCCGCGCTGCCGAGCGCTTCGGAAGCCAGTGCGTGGTGCTGGCGATCGATGCCAGAAGCCGCGGGGACGGTACCTATGAGGTGGTGGTGGCCGGCGGCAGGACCCCAACGGGTATGGATGCCGTGGAGTGGGCCAGGGAAGGGGAACGGCTGGGCGCCGGCGAAATCCTCCTCACCTCCATGGATGCCGACGGGACCAAGGCTGGATTCGACCTCCTCATGACCCGCGCGGTCACCGATGCGGTGCGCATCCCCGTGATCGCTTCGGGCGGGTGCGGCAGTCTGGCCCACTTTGCGGAGGTGTTCGAGCGCGCCGACGCGGATGCCGCGCTGGCCGCCTCTCTGTTCCATTTCGGCGAACTGACGGTGCCGCAGGTCAAGGACTATCTCAAGACGCGCAACATCCCGGTACGGTAAAGGAGAGAAGGATATGATAAACCTGGATATGCTGTTTCAGAAGTCGGACCTGATCCCTGCCATCGTGCAGGATGCGGATACCCTTGAGGTCCTGATGCTGGGCTTTGCCAACCGTGAGGCGCTGGAGCTGACACTGCGCACCAAGACCGCCTGGTTCTGGAGCCGCAGC
>CAZVHV010000063.1:0-8457 GCA_964627025.1 uncultured Oscillospiraceae bacterium
CTGGCCATCGGCGGATACGCGTACTACAGCACCCCCGTGAACTATGTGAGCTTTGACATCAACCCCAGCGTGGAGCTGGGCCTGAACACCTTCGGCACCGTGGTCAGCGCCGAGAGCTGCAACGAGGACGGCGCCCTGCTCCTGCAGAACCGCACCTTCACCCGTCTCTCCCTGGAGGACGCCCTCGGTGGTCTGGTCGAGGAGGCGGGCAAACAGGGCTTCCTCGCCCAGGACGGCTCGAGCGTGATCGCGGTGACCGCGGAGTCGGAGCGGACGGAGACCGCCGCCCGGCTGCAGGCCGACTGTGAGAACGACGTCCGCCTCGCCCTCCAGACGCAGAACCGGGACGCCGTGGTTTACACCGACTGCTCCGACCTCCAGCTGCGGACCCGGGCGCAGGCAGCCGACGTCTCCCCCGGCAAGTATAAGCTGATCGCGGCCCTGCAGGCCCTCGACCCCGACGTCTCGGTGGAGGACTACCGGGACGCGAAGATCACCGACATCATCGCCAAAGCGGGCGCGCTGCTGGAGAAAAGCGGCGCCGGGCAGGACGACGCCTACGCGCAGACCTTCACCCTGATGGAGGCGGCCGCGCAGCAGGTGCGGGCGGCAAAGGCGCAGAACCGGAACGGCGCGGCCCTTCAGACTCAGGAACAGGACCAGACGCAGACCCAGGAACAGCTACAGGATCAGACACAGGCGCAGGACCAGACCCAGCAGCAGACGCAGGAACAGACCCAGACGCAGACGCAGGAACAGACCCAGACGCAGACACAGGAACAGACCCAGACGCAGGAGCAGACCCAGGCGGACGACGGCTCCGGCACGCAGACCCAGGCGGGGGACGGCTCCGCGCAGCAGGAGCAGAGCCAGAACGCCGGCTCCTCCGGGACGCAGCAGGACCAGGAGCAGAACGCCGGGACGCAGACGCAGAACGGCGGCGACAGCGGCTCCGGCGGCAGCGGGACGCAGAGCGGGTCCGACGGAAAGCAGGGCTGACCGGGCAATCGCCCGTCCGGACCAAATGGTCCGGACGGGCGATTTTTTGTCCGCGCAGGGAAAAGGGCCCCGCGCCAAAAGCGCGGGGCCCTGCCTGCCGAAAAACCGTCAGCCCATCGGAATGATGGTGCTGCCCTCCTCGGGCTCCGTCACGGGGACCTTGTCGGTCTCGGTGTACTGCATGGTGTAATGATAGGTCATGTTTGAGTCCACATCCTGCATGTTCATGGTCATCTCCGCCGACCCGTCATGGTTTACGGTGCCGGTGAGCTGCATGCTCGTTTCCGCGTCGGACATGGAGAAGTCCATGTCGAGGGCGCCGAATTCCTCCCCATCCATCGTGAAGACGATCTTGGTCTGAATGGCCGTCCCGTCCGCTTCAAAGGACTGCGTGTTCGTATAGACGTCGCCGTCCCGGGTGAAGGCCTCGTCACTGAACATGGCGTTGAAGCTCCGCAGGCCTTCCACTGTCGCCTTCATTTCAGAGCCGCTGTACGGCGTATAGTCATCCAGAACGGCTGCCAGATAGTCGGCGGTGGTGCCCGACTGCATCAGGCCCACCATCTCCTCATAGCTCCCCTCGGACGCGGCGAGATCTATGGAAATCCAGGCGTCGCTGTCCGTCACGCCCATGGCGAGGGACAGCAGCGGAGAGCGGAGGTACAGCATCCCGTCCTCGTAATTGAAGATGTACTCCATCCTGATATCCTTCATCATCTGCAGGATGAGCAGGGTGGTGTCGTCCGGGGCCTCCTCCGGGTCCATCGCCGCCAGGAAGTCGTCCATGTTGATGCTGTACGCGACGTCCAGATTCAGGGCGCTGCTGTCGCACAGCCCGTCCATGGTCCCGTTGATGAGAATCGGAACGGCGGTCCCGTCCTCGGTATACTCCATCTTCATCTCAAAGCTGCCGCGCATGGCGTAGCCGGACCGCATCAGGTCCTGGCCGTACGCCAGATAGCTGTCCAGCAGGGTATAGTGCGCGTCGCCGAGCATGTCCTCCGTGTCGAAGATCAGGACGTTCCGCTCATCGGCGTTCCAGCCGACCCTGCAGCCGAAGCCCTCGGCCGCAAAGCGCACCGGCACCAGCGTCCTGTCGTTTTCCACAAAGGGCACGGCGTCGGTCTCCACGGTCCGGGTGCCTTCGGCGGTGGTGACCTGCAGGTTCTTCTGCCCCAGGGTAAGGGTCACGGTGGTCCCGCCGCGCGCCGCGGTAACGGTCCCGTTCTCGGCGTGGTAGTTCACCTCCGCGCCCATGGCCTCCCACACCGCGCGGGCGGGTACGAAAACGCGCCCGTCCTTTATCGTCGGCTCCACATCGGAGAAAGCCAGCGTCTGGTCCCCCAGCATCACGCCGATGCCGGAGTTGTCCGCCGCAAATGCGGGGATGGCGAAAAGCGCCGCCAGGACCAGCGTCAGCAACAGCGGCATTAAAAGTTTCTTGTACCGTCTCATCACGTTACCTCCAAAATGTAGTAACTACATTTTACTATATTTATACAATTTGTCAAGTTGTGAGAGCGATATCAGGGAAACTTTTCCTATTCCAGGCCGTTCAGAAGCGCAGCAGGTTTAACCCGATCTCCTGGCTGAAGGCCCGGTCCACCGTGCCCTCCATCACCATGATCACCATCTCGCAGGTGGCGCTGACGACGGCCCTGGTCAGATGGCCGCCGAACACACGGCCGGTCTCGTCGCCGGCGCTCATATGCAGGTGGGCGTAAAATTCCCCGTCCATGGTGTTGATCATGCCGGTCAGGGAGACGATCTCGAACCTGCCCCGCATCTCGCTGGCATAGAATTTCTTTTCGGCCGTGTCGAACACGCCCACCGTGAACTCGCCCACCGCGCCCAGCGCCTGGATGGACGCGAGCCTGATGTTTTCCCGCAGCGCGATCGCCTTCACCTGCGCCTGGATCTCCTCGCCCTTGTCCATCCGGGCGATGATCTTGTCCCCGAACCGTCTGTATTCCATCGTTTTTCCTCTCCGCTCTGTATAGAATTTAGATCATTATACAGCCCGTTTCAGGATTTTGCAACACTTTCCGGGCGTCTTCAGAATTCGACGCCGTACTGCGCCGCCAGCTTGCGCGCTTCCTCCAGCGTGATCCGCCCCGCCTTGTAATACTGCCGGATCAGGTCCTGCGCCCGGCCCGGCACGCTCGTCCGGCTGCCGGTGTCCTCCAGCCTGGAGAGGGCGGCGACGGCCTCGTCGTAGGCGGTCGCCTTGAGGTAGTCGCTGTTTAGGCGGCGGATGTTGTCGTCCGAATAGCAGTTTTCATGCAGCGTCCGGATGGCGGCGTCGCTGAACACGCCGTCCTTCACCAGGGCCTTGGCCTGGGCGACGGTCAGCTTGCTGCCCGTGCTGCCGGACGAGCTCGACTTGGCCGAGGTCTTCGACTTGGATGAGGTGCCGGACGCGGCCGTCTTCTGCGCCGCCTCCCACGCCGCCTTCATTTTGGTGGTGTCGATGCCGAGGGCGGCGTAGCCGGAGAAGTCGCCGTACTTGGCCAGCAGCTGCGCCGTTTCCATCTGCCGGTCGTATTCGCTTTTCGCCTGCGCGTCCGCCCGCTCCTGCCTGTCCTGCTGCGCGTTGTAATTGGTGGTGTACGCCTGATAGTTCAGGCCGGCCTGGTCGCGCGCGGTCTTCTGGAGGGACTCGTCCACCCGCACCGCCTCCTGATAGAGGGCGCTCGCCAGCTGCTCGTTGCCCTCGGCCCGGGCCGAAGCGATGGCCGCGCGGTACTCGCTGGCCACCTGCGCCCGGTTCGTCTCCAGGTCGGCGTAAGCGTTGGCCTCGGCGCGGTCGAGGTCGCCCAGGCTGCTCTGCAGGGTGACGCTGCGGGCCAGCTCGGCCTGCCCCGCGGCGCCCGAGCCGAGGCCGTTCGCGGCGGCATACTCGGCAAAGCCGCGCTTCTCCCGCTCGCTGGAAGCGGCGGCCGCGCTGCGCGACGCCTGATAGACGGGCGCGATCTGCTCCCCGGCCGCGTCCAGCTCGGCCATGTTCTTGCGGTAGGCCGCGTCCAGCTGGGCGACCGCCGCCTCCTGTTTGGCGGCGTAAAGGTCGCGCAGATAGCCGGAATAGTCCTCGGTCCCGGGCAGGATCTCGGCCTGGTAGGACGGCATGCCGTTGGCCGCGGTCTGCGCCCGCGTGTTGGCGATGTCCTTCGTCGCCCGGTAGGCGTCGGCCTGGTCGGCCTTGATGAGGCCGTTTTCGATCCGGTAGGCGATGGCGCCCTCGTTCGCGGTGCGCATGGCGTCCGCGTTGCCCTGTGCCCTCGCCGTCTCGTATGCTTTCTGATAGTCGGCAAGTGTCTTTGCCATTTCATCGCTTCCCCTCGATTTGGATAATCCGTTTTTCATGGTCCTCCAGCCGGGCGTCCTGCTGCTCGGTGTGCTTCCAGAGGCGCTCGTGGGACTCGCTGTTTTTGGTCCCGAACCGCTTCATGTCCTCTTTCAGGTCCTCGGCCACCACGGTGAGCGTGGTGATGGACCTGGTGAGGGAGACGACCGGTCTGACGATGGCCGCTCCCAGGCCGAACAGCGAGATCAGGACCACCACCACGCTCCACTCGTTCATCCGCTCATTCCTCCGCCGTTCCGGTCCCTGAGACCGAGCCGGTCCCGCTGGCCGAGCCGCTTTCCGCGGCTTTTCGGACGGCCGCCGCGTCGATCTTCCCCTCGGTCACGATATAGGTGATCACGCTCGCGAGGGCGGTGACCGCCCCCGCCGCGACCGACAGGTCCCCGGCGTCCACCCCGAGGGCCAGCGCGACCCCGGTGGCCAGGCCGGCAAGGGCGAGCCACAGCTTCCGGCTGCACAGTTTCGCCGCGATTTTGTTCATTTCAGAGATCCCCTCCGTCACAGTCCTGATTTTTGGCGCTGCTTTTGATGCGCTCCACGTTTTCCTTCCCGCTCTTGCTCTGATAAAAGCTGACGCTGGCGCCGTAGGCCGCCCAGACCGCGCTGATGAAGGTGGTGAGGTAGGGCAGGCTGCCGGTGTAGGCGGCCCGGATGGCCAGCTCCACGAACCCGAGCACCCGCCACGAGACATACGCCACCAGCGCGGTCTCGAAGAGCAGGATGCGCTTGGAAAACTCCAGCTTTCTTCTCATCGCGTCTCCCCCCCGTCGTACCGCCGGAGGATGGTCACCAGCTCCTCGCGGGTGCAGAACTTCTTATATTGTTTGTTCCCGCGCTCGTCGCCCGTGATCAGCCCCTTTTCCTCGGCCCAGGCCCGGGCATCGGCGCTCCAGGCCGACGGCTCCCGCTGCGCCAGCTCCGCGAGGTAGGCGTCCATCATGGCGTCAAACTGCTCCTGCGTCATCTCGTCACCTCCCTCGTCTTTTCGGTAGTCCGGCCGGTACGCGCCGACCACATACCGCAGCGGCCGGGTGCGGCGCATGACCTCGCCGCCGTTGGAGTCGCTGCCGGCGCCCGTGTTGCCCTCGATGGTGGAAAGGGTCCCGTCGTCGTTGACGCGCGTGACGAGGCCGACGTGGTCGGTGTCCAGGTCGCCGTCAAGCTCAAAGTCGAAGATAACGAGGTCGCCGCGCTCATACGGGCCGGTCACCCACTGCCCGTGCGCCTTCGCGTAGCGGAGGAGGGCGCCGCAGCTCGCGGTCTTCCCGCCGCCGTAAAAGAGGGCGGACGCGCCGGCGAGGCGGAAGACGTCCCACTGGAAGGCCACGCACCACGGGTAGGCCGGCCCGCTGACCTCCCGCCCGTAGAAGTGCGTGTTGAAGAGGACGTCGTTGCTGTCCGGGGGATTCTCCCTCACGCCGAGGAAGCCCTCCGCGACCGAAACGATCTCATCCGCGTTCATCGGCCGCCCTCTCCGCCCGCCGCCTTGCCCTCCAGCTTTTCCACGGCCTTTTCGAGGGCGGCGACCCGCTCCTCCAGGGACTTCCCCCGGTCGGCCTTCGGGGTCTTTTTCTTTCCGATTTGCATCTTAGTAACCTCCCCATGCCACGCCGAGCAGCGCGGCGTCGCCCGTGATCACGGCTTTGAGATAGACCGGCGCCGCGCTCAGCCCGACGTACTGCAGCGTGTCGAGACCCGTGATCTCGGTCCAGTTCGTCCCGTCGTCGGAGATGTAGTAGGTGATGGACCCGGTTCCAAGCGTTTCCTCGGCGGCGACGGCGGCGAAGGACAGCGGCTCGGTCGCGGTGACGGCGTTCCAGATAACGGTGCCCTCGGTCTCCGCGAAGGAGAGGACGAAGTACAGGTCCTGGCTGGAATTGGCGGTCCAGCTCGTCCCGTAGGTCAGCCTGGTGCCGCCGGCATAGATGTTTCCGTTGTACTGGTGCACGTTGTAATAATTCGACACGTTTGGGATTCCGCTCCGCGCGAGATAGAAGGCGTAGGTCGTTCCGGCGGAAAGGGGCACATCGGAAAAATCGAAGGTGTAATCGGTCGCCGAGGCCGACACGGAAGCGCCGGAAAGGGTGGTCGTGCTCGTCGCGATCACGGAGGTGGGAAGCCCGCCGCTGGTCGCGCACAGGTACATGTTCAGGTTGTCGGTCGGGGAGCCCGTTTTGCTGAGCTTGACCCTGACCGAAGCGAGGGTGGCCGGATAAGACAGCGCGAAGGTCTGACCGATATACACATAGGTGCTGTTGTTCCCGAGATAAATGAAGTCGTTGTACGAGAGCTGCGGCACCTGCGTCAGCGCGGTCATCGCCCCTCCCGCGAGCAGGATGGCCGAGCTCTCGCCGGTGTCGATCATGGCGGAATCGTCCAGAAGGTCGGCCCAGGCGTCGATGTCGGAAGACGCGAGCGACAGTTGCAGCTTCATCCGCAGGATGTTGAGCAGATTTTTGCGGAACATGCCGATCGTCCACACGACGTCGGGGGAGAGCTTGGAAAACGTGACGCTCTCGTCCGGCATGACGCCGGCGGCCAGGCTCTCCATCGTCTCCTTGATGGTGGCCGCGGAGCCGTAGAGATAGGGCAGGTGTTCCGCGTCCAGCTCGGGGAGGTGGGTGTCGTTGAGATAGCTTTTGACGGCGTTGCCGCCCTCGTCAAATTTTGCTTTCAGCTGCGCGGCGGTCAGTCCCCCGACGTCGTTCGGCTCGTCGTCGAGCGCGGCGATGATGTCGAGGCTGCCGCTCAGCGGTGTGATCGCCATTGCGGTTCCCTCCTTAAATAATGTTTCCGATGGCGCGGACGTGGAAGTCGGCGCTCAGGATGGTGGCGGCGGCCGAGGCCGAGCGGGAGGCGAAGATGAGCTTGCAGTAGGTGAATTTCTTCACCCGCAGCTTCACCCGCCGCACCCGCGGCTTGCGGTTGGTGCCGAAGCTCAGGCACGCGAAGCTGGCGTTGCGGAAGGTGGACAGTCCGGAGGCGATCACCTTCTCCGCATAATCCGACCGCCGGTCGGACTGGGCGGTCACGGTCACGCGCCCCTGCCCCTCGGGCTTCATGGCCACCCAGAGCTCGGGGCAGTGCTTGCGCTGCCAGTCGTGCCCGAAGGCCATGGCCCCGCTCTCCCAGTAGGCGTCGATCTCGGCGCCCGCGTCGTTGCGGAAGTCGCGGGAGAGGCGCATGAGCGCCCCTTCGGGCGTCCCGAAGTACAGCTCGCCCCCGGCGAGGGCCAGGCAGGCGGCGGGAAAGTTGTCATAGGCGTACCACGCGTCGGCGGCGTAGTTGTAGACCAGGGCCTCGCCGCCGCAGACGAGGTAGAGTTCCTGCCGCTCGCCGTCGTCGAAGACCGCGCAGGCGCCGAGGTCGAAGCCGCCGAGGGTGCGGCTCACCCGGTCGCTGCGCCGCACGGCCTGCCGCTCGCTGTCGCCGAGGTCGCCGTAGGCGCCCGAGGGCTTCCACTCGTAGGCGGCGCCGCCGGACAGGGTCCACGGGTTGTTCTCCACCAGAGCGACCTGGCCCGCCGCCGCGTGCCCGACGGCGCGGTGGATGGGGCTGACGTAGAAGCCGGCGGTCACGGTCCCGTCGTCCAGGGTGAGGGCGGCGTAGCGCACCGCGTAGGCCGAGTCCGACTTGAAGACGACCAGCCGCGAGAGGTGGCGGACCAGCCCGGTGACGGGGGTGTTCCCGCTCCCCGCGTCGAGCACGTTGAGGTCGGGGAAATACTCGGCGGTGGGCGCGCCGTCCTCGTCGAGGCCGCTGTAGAGCATGCGGTTGGTGCCGTCGCCGTAGAGGAAGACGCGGGTGTCCTGCGCGCCGTTGAACAGTTCCGCGAAGCGCATCCCCGTGACCGCCGCCCGGTCGCCCGTCCCCTTGGTCCAGGCGATCTCCAGCGTGTTGGTCCCCGCGGCGGGGGTGGCGGTGAAGGTCACGGTCCCCGCCGACGTGTTCACGGTGAAGCCCGAGGTGAGGACGGTGCCGTTCAGCTCCACGCTGTCGACGCTGTCCACCGATGTTTCGGCCAGCTGGAAGACCTTGGCGGTCCCGTCGGGGGAGAACTGCTGGCGCTTGCTCCCCGTGAGCTTGTTGACCGG
>CAZVHV010000064.1:0-8395 GCA_964627025.1 uncultured Oscillospiraceae bacterium
GGGTATCCGATGTCACATAGAATTAGGGCAAAGGGGTACCCGATGTCACATATTATGGGTACCCGATGTCACGTGGATAACTGCCTTGTATCGGCTAGTTTTTCCCCTTTCCCCATTTCTTGGCAAACCCCAAGAAGGCTTTTTGATAGTCTTTGGGCTTGGTCTTGTCGGCAAGCCATGCGTCAAAGTCAGCTTTGCAGGCATAAATATCCAAGCGCGGGCAAAGCTTTCTAAATTGCTCCGTTGTGACTTCTGAGAGGTTGGGGGCGGCGGGACTAGGAGATAATAGTTTTGGCTTCTCCACGGCTATCCTGCGGCCTTTGATGGGGGGCTTAATTGGCGGATTTGAGGGAGACAAAACAATACCCCCCGTAACCTGCTCAACGTGTGCCTCAGGATAAACAGCCATAACCTGTTGAATTGACGAAAGAAATTTGTTCTTGAAAGGTTTCAAGTCCTGATATTCTTGGCCAAACTGTTCTTTAAGGGAAACAAAGGGAATTCTGACGGACTTGTCCAGCTCATGCAATCGGCGGGCAAGAAAAGCATAAATATCCAGGGCAAGAGCCGAATGCGAAAGCGCACCCAAGGCACGCGGATCGAGCGGCACGGCATGGGCCAAAAGGCTTTCAAAGTAGTCTGTTGAAAGGGTTAGTTCACCAGGCCATAAGCTTTGTTGCCGGTCATTCTTGTCACTGCCAACCCATGCCCTGAATTCCTTGACGGGTCTTGCGTTAATCGTAACGGCTTCATTTTGTGTCGTAAAACCAAGGCTTAATTCCGTAGCGGCAAGAGCCGTCATCTGACGTTTGAAAAGATTGTAGGTTCTGCCGTCCTGATCTGGCAATCCGATACGGCGTAAAAATTCTGCGCAACTATGTCCTACCTCAATATGGGGGTTTTTTGTTCTAATGGCTTCGCTGTTAAAATAGATAAGGGCAAGACGCGGCTTGGGGCCGTAAGGAACCGGCTGCTCAATCCAATGTTTTCCGTCCCACAACTCCCCCGCTATGATGCGGATCGAAGCATTCTTGAATGTACGCTCAAAAACCCTGCCTTCGACTTTTTTCCGAGGCAAACCAACTTGGCACAGGATACCGTGCTGATATTCAATCTCAGTGGCATCGTCCTGCATGATGTCGGCTGCTGCGTCGATAATACGGCGGGTTATGGGGGTTAATTCTTTCAATCCATTGTCCTCTTGAAATGGGTGCTTATGTGAGATTTCGGTTTAATGGATACCCCTCTTTTCCTCCCATGCATCCAGGGCTTCGTGCAATAGCTGATTTAATTTAAGATCGGCTTCAAAGGCCCGCTGACGGAAACGTTGGCGAAACTCCCTTTCAACCTTAAAGTTTAATGGCGTATCTGACTTTGAGGGTGCCGCAGGCTGACGCCCGATAGCATCAGTTGGGGCGGTAGCTTTGCCTTTCACGGCAACAAGGGATGACGATAAGTCTGCGGTTTTTTTGCTCATAATTTGTTCTTTCTGCCTTTCGTTAATTCGTGCTTTCGTGCTTTCGTGCTTTCGTTAATTCGTGTTTTAACGAATTTCCAGAGCTCCTTGATTTCCTCTGCGCTACGGCCACGCGGGTCGATTTCAAGAACCGTGCGCCCGTCAATCATTGAAGCGGCATAGTCAACCCGGTCATGAATGATCGAGGGCGCAACAACGCCATGCTGAGAAAGAGCGGCCATAGCCTGAACAGTTAAACGGGCATTAGGCTTTGCTTGCATGACAGCAAAAGCAAAAGAGCGGTCAGCTCCGGCAGTTAACTCAACCGTCAGGCCGACAGCGCGTAAGTCGTGGGGGCTTGGACGTGTTGGGATAAGAACAAAATCCGCTTGCATAACCACGGCCCGGATTGATTCCGTAATGGCTGGAGGTGTGTCTATGAAGGCGTAGGCGTAACCAGCCTTTGCCAAAGCTTCGAGCTTGCCCGAAAGCTCCTTAAGAGTTGTGGGAGCAAAAGAGGGGTTTTCGTCTTCGCGTTCATTCCACCAGGTAGCCAGAGAAGCCTGGGGGTCGGTATCGAGAAGAACGCAAGGGCCGTCACCGGCATTTTCAGCGGCAACGGCAAGATGAGCTGCCAGAGTTGTTTTACCTGCACCACCCTTCTGACTTGCCAATACAATTGTTTTCATTTTTAGTGCTTTCTTACTTTCGTGCTTTCGTTAATTCGTGCTTTCGTGCCTTGAACCATAAGGGAATAGTACAAGGAAATCAAGTTTTTTTTGAAAAATCGCGCCCGAGCTTTGGCTCGGGCGCTGTACCTTGGTCAATATTCACTCGGCAAATGAATAACGTTATTCGTGAAATAGAAGCTGATCTCCTCAAGCGGAAAATCCGTGTAAGGAATCCGCTTCCTGAAAACGGTGTGACCGTTTCCGTCTTCACAGACAAGCTTTGCTGTCTGATCCTTCAAGTTGACCTTTAACTTCCAAAGCTGGAATTCTTCAGCGGCAACACGCTTGACCATTTGAGAAAAGGCGATTTCATCCAGCAACCAATAGGCCTCGGCTGTCTCGGCAACGTATTTTGCTCCGTCTGTATAAAGAACATTCCGAACCATACAGTGGCAATACCAATTCTCAGTTCCGTGGAATTGCCGAAGAGTTTCTTTGTCGATAGTTTTTTCCATTGCCTTAGTCTCCCTTAGGTTTGAGGTTGCACATGCAACCTCTGCCCGTCGGCGAGACCGGGGGTAGCGCAGTCAAGGGCGAGAAGAGGGGAGGGGGATCACCCGGCCTGCACAAGCCGAAGGCGCGGAAGGCCGGGGAAACCCCGCTTCTCGGGCTTTAGCCTTTACCCTTGATTGCGTGAGGGGCAGCGCCCCTTAAAGTTTTTTGGGCTATAGGAAAAAGAAGGAAGTGTTTGGCATTTAAAATGCCGAATACTGAACACCGCTTAGAAAGCGGCGCTAAGTGTATGCCCGGAGTGTTGCGGGCGCGGGCTTGCGCCGCCACGCTGGAGCGAAGGGCATACTCTTGGTGCCGTGCAGTTTTCCGATTAAGGCATATGCCATTATGAAGAGAAGAAATATTCTTGCATAAACGTACTATATATGATACACACCCTTAATAAGGATTGTTCATGGTCAGCAAGCATCTGAGCGAAATACCTATAGTCTTTTACCGAACTGCGACCGGCGTTGAGCCGGTGAGGGATTGGTTGCGGGGCTTGCCGGACGATGACAGGCGCGAGATTGGATTTGACCTTGCCACCGTACAAGTAGGTTGGCCTGTAGGTATGCCGCTGTGCCGTTCTCTTGGTGATGGAATATGGGAAGTGCGCAGCAGTTTGCCAAGCCGCCGCATCGCGCGAATATTATTTTTCGTGCACGAAGGACGGATCGGCATTGTGAATGGTTTTATCAAAAAAACAATGAAAACACCGCCCGATGAAATTGAACTGGCGCGGAAACGAATGAAGGAGATGATAACATGAGCGGAAAAAACCGACATTGGGGATCAACGCTCGACAACTTTTTGCACGAAGAGGGCATTTACGAAGCCGCAAAAGTGGAAGCCGTAACACGTGTAATCTCTTGGCAAATCGCCGAAGAAATGAAAAAGCGAGGAATGACCAAAACGCAAATGGCCGAACAAATGCACACCAGCCGTGCGCAGGTTGACCGAATTCTCAAGGCAAAGGGAAATGTCACAATTGAGACGCTCCAGCGTGCTGCGGCGCTTATTGGGCGTGAACTCTGTCTTGAGTTGAGGTAGTGCATCTTGGATGTATCTTGTCAGATTTACCTAAAGCCCGACGATGAACATCTCGCTCTGGTGCGCCTCGGTTCGCATAGTCAGGCTTGATTTGTGATATATTACTTCATTGCTGTAATTACATTGACTAAATAGAGGAGGAGGGGGAAGGGTAATGCAAGTTTGGATCAAGTCGCTAGAAGTAGACATGCAGGTTAAACAGAGGGGCATAGAACTTGAGGTAAGAAGCAAAGATGGAAAAGATCAACTTGGTGATTGCTACGTAACTATGACAGGTGTAGTCTGGTGCAAAGGCAAGATAAAAAAAGAGAATGGTATAAAAATAAATTGGGATGATCTTAAAATTTTGTGTTCATCAGAAAAAGCACTCAAGGTAGCTATAAAGGCAGCAAAAGAAATAAACGATTGAAAAAATAGCAACCGTACAACAATCGCTTAAAGGGAGCGGTATGATAATTACGCGAGCTTTTAAGATTAGACAATTTTTCAACATTCATCCTTTAAGCTCCAACCTACGTTTTTTCCGTGATCTTCGGCGTTCGGTGAAGGACTATGAAAAAAGAAGTGTTGAAGATCAACAACAAAATAGCACGTGATTTTTCTGTGCTTGTTCATGGGCTTGGCATTGACGAGAACGATTTGCTCGATTATCTGAATTGGTGTCTGCTTGAGCATTTGGTGTCCGTACTTTTAGAAGACAAGGAATGGGTGACCACACTAGAGGGCATTTCGAATGGTATGGCCCAGTTTAAGAGCGTTGTTGAGAAAAGGACTAAGTTGAAGTGGGATTTTGAAAATATAGAGAAGCTGTATGGACGCGTCACTCAAGCAGCACAGATGCACTACCGGAAGCCCATCTCATATGAGGAATTACTACGTCTATTGATAAACTCACCACTGAAATGTTCAAATCCCGGTAGTGGGTCAGTTTGAATTTTATGCCTCTTGAAATGCTTGAGCGCATAAGCTATAATAGGAGGCATGAAAAAGAATAAAAAGACACCCATAGAATTAAATAAGCTGGCTACCTTCATTGTCGAACAGACAACAAATGAAGAACCGGAAAAAGAAGAACAGCCAACAAAAAACCCTGCCGCCGTTGCTCTCGGTAAACTCGGAGGCAAAAAGGGCGGCAAGGCTAGGGCTGAAAAACTTACGCCTGAACAGCGCAAAGAGATTGCAAGGAAAGCGGCTAAGGCTCGTTGGGGAAAATAGGATTATCAAAGTCTAATTCTTGTTGGTATCCGAACACCTTGTTCACATGTCTCTCATATTCTTTCTGATTACTTGATATTTGAGCAATTCCAAGTAATTGACCTAAATGTGTGCGTAAAGCCTTAACTCCAATTTCGGCTAAAAATTGGTGTAATTTTTTACCACGCTCACCACTGGCAGTTCGTTGTGCGACTATTAATTGATGTATCTTACCATTGCTTTTTGCTAATGGGAAATATACCTGTTCTATGGTTAAATGCTTAAATTTCCATGGTTTATTCCGTTCAGGTTTTGGCAGGTCATAAAGCCTATACCACTCTTTATAGAGCTGATCAGGAAATTCTTTTTCATACTCCCTTGCTTCTTGACGTACATAGAATTTGAAAGCGGCGATAATATCTTCTTTAGTAGCGTCATATCCTGTCAGAGCATATACGAGACCTTTGATGCCAGCTTTTGCAGAAGCATTTAGAATTACATGAGCTTGTTTTACCATACGCTTTTGGCTTTTAAGCAATTTACCATCGGCATCGGCTGCAACGATTGCTTTGCAAACGTCAATCAAAAGTGTGACATCAAAACCATATATTTTACTTATAGAGGGCGATCCTTGGCCCACTGTTGGGCCTTGAAATATAAGGGGATTATCCAATTTTTCCCTCAGTTCTGGCCCGATATATTGAGAAATAATTTTGCCACTTACTACTCGTGGAAGCCTGCTGCCACTTTCTTGACCTAAACCGAGAGCTGCCCCCATTCCTCGTTGGCTAATAACGGCCGTTTTTTGAGCATCATTAAGAACGTAACAATCTACATCAATCCCAAAATCCTCTTTAAAATTTCCCCTTCTGATTGCCTGAGGTAATTTGTTTCCCCATCTAGCAATTGCAGCGTTTTGGGCAATCTCACTTCTTTCTTCTGGAGTTAATTTCTGTGCTCTCGCAATACCACCACGGGCTTTTCCTGTTACTTCATCATCCATGCAAGCATCTCCTTTGTTTTTATGCTTGCATTATAATGAAATATTTTATAATTGCAAGCATAAAAATTAAAATAATGCTTGCAATTGCTTTACCGCTCAAGTATAATGGTCATATTGAAATCATAAAGGGGCTGAACATGAATAGACTGGACACTGCAAAGAGGGCGCAAATCATTGGTTGTTTAGTAGAAGGTAACAGCATACGGGCTACATGCAGAATTACAGGAGCGGCAAAGAACACGGTTGTTAAGTTGCTTGCAGATGTTGGCAAGGCATGTGCCGCTTATCAGGATAAAACCCTTCATGATCTTCCCTGCAAAAATATTCAGTGTGATGAAATTTGGTCATTCTGCTACGCAAAAGAAAAAAATGTCCCGACTGACTTAAAAGGCGTATTTGGTTATGGTGACGTTTGGACATGGGTAGCAATTGACGCAGATACAAAATTAGTTCCCGCATGGTTCGTCGCCAATCGTTCCCCTGAAGCTGCAATGATTTTTATGGAAGATTTGGCCAATAGATTAAGAAACAGGGTTCAGCTCACTACTGATGGACACAGAGCATATTTAACAGCAGTTGAAAACGCCTTTGCTGGTGATATTGATTATGCGATGCTCGTTAAGGTTTATGGCAATCAAAACGATACAAAAGACACCGCGGCAAGGAAATATAGTCCGGCTGAATGCACGGAAATAAAGAAAACAAAAATAAACGGCAATCCTGATGTCAACCTTGTCTCTACAAGCTATGTAGAAAGACAAAATTTAACCATGCGTATGAGCATGAGAAGATTTACACGCTTAACAAATGCTTTTTCAAAGAAGATAGATAATCTTGAAGCGGCTGTTGCTTTACATTTCATGTATTATAATTTTTGTCGCATTCATAAAACTTTAAGAGTAACGCCGGCAATGGAAGCAGGGGTTGCCGATCATGTGTGGAGTTTAGAAAAAATTGTAGCTTTAATTGTTTGATGCCATTTTAGGCCTTATATAGAATTTTTGAAAAAATATGGATGATTCGATACATGGCCAACATTGATGACATGAAAATCCATATCCATAAGGCGATGCATAAAACAATATATTTTATTGGATTACCGAAATCAATTAATAATAGGAACATACTCCAGATGGCACACAGCATAGATAAAATTAACGGAGACATAAAATATTTTATCGTAGTATCATAAGCACCTGTCTCTTTCATCCACTTAACTATATCCGAACTATGTATAGAAATTAAAATTGCTTTTGCTGTAGCCAAAAATCCTATCGAAATCGCGTTAATTGTAATGGCCGCAATAAATATATCTCTAAAACCCTTTGCTAACGCAAATTTTGGATACAAATTAAATATCCCAAGATAGACAAACGCACATAGCGCTCCGCCTACCAAAGGATAGTATTTCTCAAAACTGTTCTCTTTCATAATTTAGTTTTATGGGTGAATAGTTTTATAAGTGCATCCTGGTGTTTAGCCCAAACGGTTTTAGCTGCTTGGTGCCTATGATTATCCGTGACTACCCTCTGTTCCTTAATATCTATAGTAACATGATCAGTAAGGACATCTTTAAAAAGGTCTATTACTTCATTTTGTAGAACATTTTCTTCCTTCCCTGAAATAACAAGGTCGATATTTTCAATTTTAGATGTTTTACGCGACAACAATGCGGAAGCTATTTTTAATATTCTTTCTTTTGGCAGCGATAGTTGTTTGTCATATCCTGTTGAACATATTAACTGAATTCTTGCACGGGGGCTTAAACCCATTAAATCTATAAGATCGCCCGTAGCGAACCCCAAGTCTCTAAATATTGTACCGTTGCCGGGGGCTGCTGCAACTAACTCCATTTTTTTAATTATCTCTAACCGTTGCAATCTCTTGTATATATCTGGTTGGAAAATATATCTAAACTGTATATCTTGAACTCCACTAAAATTTTCGATGTAATGGCAAAAAGCAGAAATGCTAACAGCGTTTCTATTCCTCATCAGCATTAAGACATTTATAGCGGAATGAAAAATAAATGATGTAATTTCTCCAAGTCCTTCATCTTCATCTAGTTCTAGATGGTTGGTTTCTCCAGATAATTTCATTTTAGGGGGAATATCGTTCATCCGGATTCGTGCTATATCGCCAAGAAATTCCGATGCAGTATTATTTAAATGCTGAAGCCGTATTGGATATTCCCCTATTGTATCGAGTCGTTTTTTGCCCTGTAATACATTTATGTTTTTTAATATTGACCCTAAATTTGAATGGGAACCTTCAGGCATAATCACTTGAAAAAAATCGAACGTTAATTTCTTTTTCATACCATCCCCTCCAGAAAAATTTAGGGATGTCTGTATCATAAAATAATTAAATTCTATACATTTAATAGAATAGAACAAATGTTCTATAATGTCAATAATTATTTTTGAATAAATTGATTATTTTTTTTATTTTTCAAACTGACCCACTACC
>CAZVHV010000065.1:0-8391 GCA_964627025.1 uncultured Oscillospiraceae bacterium
CCCCCTCGGTCGTCGCCTTTTCCAAGGACGGCGAGCGCATGGTAGGCCAGGTCGCCAAGCGCCAGGCCATCACCAACCCCGACCGCACCATCGCCTCCATCAAGCGCGAAATGGGCACCGACCACAAGGTGACCATCGACGGCAAGAGCTATACCCCGCAGGAGATCTCGGCCATGATCCTCCAGAAGCTGAAGGCGGACGCCGAGGCGTACCTGGGCGCCGCCGTCTCCGAGGCGGTCATCACCGTGCCCGCCTACTTCACCGACGCACAGCGCCAGGCCACCAAGGACGCCGGCCGCATCGCCGGTCTGGACGTCAAGCGCATCATCAACGAACCGACCGCCGCGGCCCTCGCCTACGGCGTGGATAAGGAATCCGACCAGAAGATCATGGTCTACGACCTCGGCGGCGGCACCTTCGACGTGTCCGTGCTGGAGATCGGCGACGGCGTCATCGAGGTCCTGGCCACCGCGGGCAACAACCGCCTGGGCGGCGACGACTTCGACAAGTGCGTCATGGACTGGATGGCCGCCGAGTTCAAGAAGGACACCGGCATCGACCTCACCGCCGACAAGGTCGCCATGCAGCGCCTGAAGGAGGCCGCCGAAAAGGCCAAGATCGAGCTGTCCGGCGTCACGACCTCGGCCGTCAACCTGCCCTATATCACCGCCGACGCCACCGGCCCGAAGCACCTGGACCTCACCCTCTCCCGCGCCAAGTTCAACGAGCTGACCCACCACCTGGTGGAGGCCACCACGGGCCCCGTGCGCCAGGCGCTGTCCGACGCCGGCCTGACCGGCGACCAGCTCTCCAAGGTCCTGCTGGTCGGCGGCTCCACCCGTATCCCCGCCGTGCAGGACCTCGTGAAGAAGCTGACCGGCAAGGAAGGCTTCAAGGGCATCAACCCGGACGAGTGCGTGGCCATCGGCGCGGCCATCCAGGGCGGCGTCCTGGTGGGCGACGTGAAGGGCCTGCTCCTGCTGGACGTCACTCCGCTGTCCCTCGGCATCGAGACCATGGGCGGCGTGTTCACCAAGCTCATCGAGCGCAACACCACCATCCCCACCAAGAAGAGCCAGATCTTCACCACCGCGGCCGACAACCAGACCTCGGTCGAGGTCCACGTCCTGCAGGGCGAGCGTGAGATGGCCCAGTACAACAAGACCCTCGGCCGCTTCAACCTGGACGGCATCTCCCCGGCCCGCCGCGGCGTGCCGCAGATCGAGGTCACCTTCGACATCGACGCCAACGGCATCGTGAACGTTTCGGCCAAGGACCTGGGCACGGGCAAGGAGCAGCACATCGCCATCACCTCCTCCACCAACATGTCCAAGGAGGACGTCGACAAGGCGGTCCGCGAGGCCGAGCAGTTCGCCGCCGAGGACGCCAAGCGCAAGGACGAGGTCGACACCCGCAACCACGCGGACCAGATGGTCTACCAGACCGAGAAGACCCTGGAGGACCTGAAGGACAAGATCGACCCCGCCGACAAGGGCAGCGTCGAGGCCGCGCTCGAAAAGGTCAAGAACGCCCTGAAGGGCACCGACACCGACGCGATCAAGGCCGCCACCGAGGAGCTGACCAAGGCCTTCTACGCGGTCTCCGAAAAGATCTACCAGCAGCCGGGCGCCGGCGAGGCCGGCCCTGACTTCGGCGCGGGCAGCGCGGGCGCGGGTCCCGACATGGGCGGCGGCGCCTCCGGCGACTCCGACGTGGTGGACGCCGACTATGAAGTCATCGACGACGACAAAAACTGATAAACTTCGGCTGGCAGCCGGTAACGGGCCGCGCGGGTGGGACGGGGAGTATCTTCGTCCCACCTCCCGCGTGCCCGGAGCTCCATGCCCCTCATCACCCGGGGGGCAACGATCGTTTTTTCCCCTGTATCCTAATCCATTCCCCGGGAGGTGAACCTGTATGGCAAACCAGAAACGTGATTATTATGAGGTCCTGGGCGTCGCCAAGGACGCCACGGACGATCAGCTGAAAAAGGCCTACCGCAAGCTGGCCAAGGAGCATCACCCCGACCTCAACCCCGGTGACAAGGCGGCCGAGGCAAGGTTCAAGGAGATCAACGAGGCCTACGAGGTGCTCTCCGACAAGGAGAAGCGCGCGAAATACGACCAGTTCGGCCACGCCGGAGTCGATCCCAACTTCGGCGCGGGCCCGGGCGCGGGCGGCTTCACCGGCGCCGACTTCGGCGACTTCGACCTGGGCGATCTCTTCGGCTCCTTCTTTGGAGGTGGAGGCGGCGGCTTCGGCGGCGGCGGACGCGCACGGAACGGCCCCATGAAGGGCGAGACCCTGCGCGCGAGCCTGACCATCGCCTTCGAGGAGGCGGCCTTCGGCTGCGAGAAGGAAGTGACCATCGCCCGCAGCGAGACCTGCGAGGAGTGCCACGGCACCGGCGCGGCCCCCGGCACCACGACCGAGGTCTGCCCCGACTGTCACGGCACCGGCAGCGTGCACATCCAGCGCGGCGGCGGCGGCTTCTCCTTTTCCACCGTGGCGCCCTGCACCCGCTGCGGCGGCACGGGAAAGATCATCCATCAGCCGTGCGCGGCCTGCAAGGGCGCGGGCGCGGTCCGCAAGCAGCGGAAGATCAAGGTCACCATCCCCGCCGGCATCGACAACGGCCAGGCCATCTCGATGCGCGGCCAGGGCGGCGCGGGGCGCAGCGGCGGCCCTGCCGGCGACCTGATCATCAGCGTCAGGGTCCGGCCCCACGCGTTCTTCCACCGGGAAGGCACGTCCATCTACCTGGAGCAGCCGGTCTCCTTCCTGCAGGCGGCGCTGGGCGACGACCTGGAGATCCCGACCATCGACGGCAAGGTGAAATACACCCTGCCCGCCGGCACGCAGACGGGGACGGTGTTCCGGCTGCGGGGCAAGGGCGTCCCCGGGCTGAACAACCGCGGGCGCGGAGACCAGTTCGTCACCGTCAAGGTGACGGTCCCCACCTCCCTCACCAACGAGCAGAAGGACCTGCTGCGCAAATTCGGGCAGTCCCTCGGGGAATCCGCCGAAACGAATCAGCAAAAATCCTTCTTTGACAAACACCGGAAAAAGAAATAAAATAAGGGGTGGATTTGATCCGCCCCTTATTTTATTTTGGAGGCGCTCCTATGGAAGATTTTGCGCAGTATATCACCCCGACCCTGATCCTGCCTGTCCTCGCGATGATGGCGGTGCTCCTTTCATCAGCGCTTACTGGTCCGCCGTCCGCCCCAGGCCGGGCACCCTGGACTGGATCGCCGCGCATGAAAATCCTCGGAAGCTCTCCTTCTCGGCGCCCATCCACCCCATGACGAGGCGTGACGCCCTGCCCCTGCTGCTGCTCACCGCGGTCTACGCGGTCACCGCCTTCTGGAACCTGGGCTCCTTTTCCGACCCGCAGACCTTCCAGTCCTTTTCGGGCGGGACCGCCGTGACGTTCACGCTGGACCGGGAGATCACCCTCGACCGGGTGGAGTATTACACCGGCCTTTCCACCGGCAGTTATACCCTGGAGTATTCGGCCGACGGGCAGACCTGGGGCAGGATTGACCTGGACCAGCCGTACGACGACCTGTTCAAGTGGCTGTGGGCCGAGCCGGCGGACGGGCCTGTCCAGGCGCGTATGTTCCGCCTCACCGCGGCAAATGATAAGATGGAGCTGGGCGAGCTGGCCTTTTACGGGCCGTCGGCCTCCGGCGGCGACGCCCTCCTGTCGGTCTCGGTCCGGGGCGCGGACCTTCTGTTCGACGAGCAGGAGCTGGTCCCCGCCGAGAGCACCTATCTCAACTCGTCTTATTTCGACGAGGTCTACCACGCCCGCACCGCCTATGAGCATATCCGCGGCATCTACCCCTATGAGATCACCCATCCGCCGCTGGGCAAGCTGCTGATCGGCCTGGGCATCCGCGCCTTCGGCATGACGCCGTTCGGCTGGCGCTTCATCGGCACGTCCTTCGGCGTACTCATGCTCCCCCTGCTTTATGTGTTCCTCAAGAACCTGTTCGGCAGGACCAACCTGGCGGTCTGCGGCACCGCCCTTTTCGCAACCGACTTCCTCCACCTCACCCAGACGAGGATCGCGACCATCGACACCTACGCCGTTTTCTTCATCCTCGCCATGTACTTCTTCCTGTACCGCTGGCTCGCGCAGCCGCCCGACGCCTCCTTCCGGCAGGGCGCCCTGCCCCTGTTCCTCTCGGGCCTTTTCTTCGGGATCGGCGCGGCCTGCAAATGGACGGTGTTCTACGGCGCGGCCGGCCTGGCCGTCCTCTACCTCATCAAGCTGGTGCTGACCTGGCGCGCGCGGCGCGCCATGGAAAACCCGCCCCCCTTCGCCCCGTGGGCGGCCGCGACCCTCCTGTTTTCCGTCCTTGTCTTTGTGCTCATCCCCGCGGTCATCTACTGCCTGGCCTACCTCCCCTACGCCGAGGCCAGGGGCGACACGAGCCTGCACAGCCTGCTGGCCATCGTGCTGGAAAACCAGCGCTATATGTTCCAATACCATCAGGGGGTCACGGTCCAGCATCCCTACGCCGCCCGCTGGTGGCAGTGGCTGTTCGACATCCGCCCCATCCTCTACTACCGCAGCGAGCCCGTTTCCGGCCTGCGGAGCGCGTTCGGGGCGTTCAACAACCCCCTGATCTCCTGGGCGGGCCTGCTGTCGGTGGTGACGGTGGGCGTCCAGGCGGTGCGCCGCCGGAACGGCAAGGCCCTCTTCCTGGTGATCGGCTACCTGGCCGAGATGCTGCCCTGGCTGCTCATCGCGCGGCCGACCTTCGCCTATCACTACTTCCCGTCCCTGATCTTTCTCGTGCTGTCCATCTGCTATCTGATGAACGATATGATGGAGCGGCCCGATTTCCGCTGGCGCCGTCCCGTCTACGGCTTTACGGGCCTGTCGGCCGCGCTGTACGTGATGTTCTACCCCGTGCTGACGGGGGTCACCGTTCCGACGTGGTATACGACATGGTTCCTGCGGTGGCTGCCGAGCTGGCCGTTCTGACCGCGCGCCCATCTTTTTCTGGAGGGACCTCATGTATTACATTGACTATCACACCCACTCGGACTGCTCCTGCGACGGGCATGTGCCCATGCGCCGGATGGCGGAGGCGGCCAGCGCGTCCGGCCTGTCCGAGCTCTGCCTCACCGACCACTGCGACATGCTCACCATCGACGGGGAACGGAGCCTTTCCTATGACTGGAGCCGGGTGCTGGCCCAGCGGGAGGAGCTGCTGTCGCTCTATGGGGAAAAGCTGGCCCTCCCCATGGGACTGGAGCTTGGCATGTCCCATATCGACGTCGATGCAGCGCACCGCATCCTCGCCCAGCCCGGGCTGGATTTCGTCATCGGGTCGGTCCACAACCGCAGCGAAGCGGCCGGCGGCCAGGACTTTTTCTGCGGGAACTACAAAACGCCCGACGAATGCCACGAGGCGCTGGACAACTATTTCACCTCCATGGAGACGCTGGCGCCCCTGAACACCTACGACGCGCTGGGCCATATCATCTATCCCCTGCGCTATATGGTGGCCCGGGACGGCCAGACCGTCTCCCTTGGCCGCTATCTGGGCCGCATCCGCGGCATCCTGCGCACCGTGGTGGAGAGCGGGCACGGCATCGAGCTGAACAGCTGGAACGGGAAGACCGTGGACGACTGGCTCCCCGTCCTGAAGCTGTACAAGGAGTGCGGCGGCGAGATCATCACCGTCGGCTCGGACGCCCATGTGCCCGAGAGCGTGGGCAAGGGCATCTCGCAGGTCTATGACCTGCTCCGCGACACCGGCTTCCGCTATATCACGGTCTACCGCGCCCGCCGTCCCCTGTTCATTAAGCTTTGACGCTTTTGAAACATTCTTTCATCCATTATTCAGGAGGTATTTTGAAGTATGATCGCACTTGGCTCCGACCATGGCGGCTACCTGCTCAAGCAGCAGATCAAGGCGTATCTCGACGCCCAGTCCCTTCCCTACCATGACTACGGCTGCGATACGACCGACAGCTGCGACTACCCCGTGTTCGGCCGCGCCGCGGCCGAGGCCGTGGCTTCCGGCGCGTGCAGCCGGGGCATCGTGATCTGCACGACGGGCATCGGCATCTCCATCGCCGCCAACAAGGTCCGTGGGATCCGCTGCGCCCTGTGCTCCGACTCCCTGGCCGCCGAGATGGCAAGACGGCACAACGACGCCAACATGCTGGCCATGGGCGCCGGCATGGTCGGCCCCAAGCTGGCCGAACGGATCGTGGAGGTCTTCCTGGCCACCGAGTTCGAGGGAGGGCGCCACGCGAGAAGAGTGGGCCTCATCCACGACATCGAGACCCTGGGCTGAGCCGAAAAAGGAAGCGGCACGCAGCGAGTTCGCTGCGTGCCGCTTTTTTGTCAGGTCATGACCGGCAGGGAGTCGTCCTCCCAGATCCAGTCGTTCACGTCCACGACCGAATACGCGGTCTTCGTCTTGCGGATGACCACCCTGCGGATGCCGGCGTTGATGATGAGTCTGCGGCACATGGAGCAGGAGGTGGCGTCCGAAAGGAGTTCCCCGGTCTTGGCGTCCCGTCCGGCGAGGTAGAGGGTGCCGTCCAGGATCTCGCTGCGGGAGGCCGAGATGATGGCGTTAGCCTCGGCGTGCACCGAGCGGCAGAGCTCGTAGCGCTCGCCGGAGGGGACGTTGAGGGCCTCGCGGGTGCAGTAGCCCAGATCCACGCAGTTTTTCCGCCCGCGCGGCGCGCCGTTGTATCCGGTCGCCACGATCTCGTCGTTGCGGACGATGATCGCCCCGTACATCCGGCGCAGGCAGGTCGAGCGCTCCAGCACGGTCTCGGCGATATCCAGATAGTAGTTCTCCTTGTCGATGCGTCCCATGACAAACCTCCGCAGCGCATATTTTTTTCAGTATAGCATGCCGGATGCCGTTTGCATAGTATAAAGTGACTTGAGCGCGGGGCAGATCCGTGACCTGGACCGCGCGGACTGAGGAGGCTTTTTTCCGATGGAACAAGACAGATTTCCCCGCAGCGGCCCGGACCCCGGCCTGTGCGGCTGTGACCGGGATCTTTTTCAGCGGGTATGGAAGCGCGTGATGCCGGAGGAGCGGGAGGGCTGCCCCATCGAGACCGTGAGCGCGCGGGAAGCGCTTCTGCCGCTGCCCGCCCCGCCGCCCGCCGCCGACCGGATGCAGGCGGATTTTCCGGCCGAAAACGACGTGCCCTGCCTGGGCGCCGCCTCCGCCATGTACGGCGAGCTGCTGCAGGAGTTCATCTCCGGCGAGCTGGCCGACTGGAGGATGTACCACGCGCTGGCCCGGCGGGCGGGGGCGTTCGCCGCGCGGACCCTTTCCGGCATCGCCGCCGAGGAGCTCAGGCATGCCAGGCGGCTCTCGGCGGCCTATTTCCTGATCTCCGGCCTGCGCTTTTTCCCGGAGCGGATGCCCGTCCCAGCCGTCGAGAGCTACCTGGGCGCGCTCCGCCAGCGCTTTGTGGCGGAGCAGCGGGGCGAGGCGGCCTATCTCGCGGCCGCGGCCGAGACAGCCGACCGCTGCCTGTATGACCTGTACTTAGAACTGGCGGAGGACGAGGCCGAACACCGGCAGCTGGTCCGTGGCATCCTGGAGCAGCTTTAGACCCCGTTTCCGATCAAAAAAGGACTCCCGGCCGTGGGCCGGGAGTCCTTTTTTGATTTCTGCGCGGGACGTCATGTGTCCTGAAAGGACCCCAGGGCCTCCTCATCGCGCCGGCGCTGTTCCTCCAGCGCCTCCTTCAGCAGGATGTCCTTCACCTTCATGAGGCGGGTGGTCGCGGCGCGCTCGTTCTCGTCCAGCTTCATGGAGATATATTTGATGCTCTCCTGCATCTGAGGGATCATCACATACTCCAGCGCGTTGACGCGGCGGCGGGTCTTCTCGATCTCCTCGGCCAGCAGCTGGGAGGTCTTTTCCATCTGGGCGAGGCGCAGCATATCCCGGAGCACGTCGGACAGGGCCTCCACGGCGCCGTCCAGCTCGCCCGAGGTGGCGGCGAAGCCGTAGGGGTAGATCTCGCCGGGGTCGCTGCTTTTCATTTTGAAGTCATAGACGGGCACGTTCACCGACATGATGTTCTGAAAGGTCATGTCCAGCTCCACGCTCTGGCGAGGGTACAGCAGGGACTGTTCCAGCATCTCCGGCGACATGACGGCGCTGGCGACGGTCAGGGCGGCGAAAGCCTCCGTGAGCCCCTGTTCCACCTTCAGGCGCAGCTCCTTGTTGCGCCGCACGATCTCCAGGAACTGGCGCATCAGCTCGTCCCGCTTGTCTTTCAGCAGCTTGTGGCCGCGCATCGCCGTCTTGAGCCGTTTCTTCAGTTGATTCAGGACCATCCTGGTCGGGGTTATCGTGGTGGTCGCCATGGCTTCACCTACTT
>CAZVHV010000066.1:0-2431 GCA_964627025.1 uncultured Oscillospiraceae bacterium
GCGCTGATCTACCCGCTGTATATCCGCGATTTCCCCTACTTTTTCACCTTTTTCCTCACCCTGACTCTGGGGCTCAACATCTTCGTGCAGTACTACTTCGGCATCACCAATCAGATCCTCCTGCAGGCCGACCAGAAGCAGTACATCTATTCCGTCTGCCAGATCGTCACGACCATCCTGAACACCGTCGTGACGGTGGTCCTGATCCGGCTCGGCCTGGGCATCCTGCTCATCAAGCTGGTCGCGTCGGCGGTGTTCCTCGTCAACCCCGTCATTCTGGCGGGCTACGTCAGGAAGCACTACGCGATCCGGAAGGACTGCCCCCCCGACAACGAGGCCATCCGGCAGCGGTGGGCCGGGCTGGGGCATCACATCGCCTTTTTGCTGCGGGGCAGCATCGACATCGTCCTCATCACGATCTTCACCAACATCAGGGAGGTCTCGGTCTACTCGGTGTATTATATGGTGATCTCCGGGATGGAGCGGCTCCTCTCGTCCCTCTTCGCGGGGATCGAGGCCGCGTTCGGAAACATGCTGGCGAACGACGAGCAGGAGGCCATCCGGAAAAATTTCGATCTCTTTGAGATGATCTGCTTCTCCCTGACCACCGTCCTGTTCCTGTGCACGGCCCTGCTCATCTTGCCCTTCGTGCGCCTGTACACCAGAGGGGTCACCGACGTCGACTACATCAGGCCGGTCTTCGCCTATACCCTGACGGCGGCGTCGGCCCTGTTCTGCCTGCGGATGCCGTATGCCACCATGGTCTTCGCGGCGGGGCATTACCGTCAGACCAAAAACGGCGCCTTCGCCGAGGCCGCGCTCAACGCCCTCATATCGGTCGTCCTGGTCCGGGCCTGGGGGATCGTGGGCGTGGCCGTCGGAACGCTGTGCGCCCTGACCTTCCGGACCGCCCAGTACGTCGTCTATCTCTCGAAAAACATCCTCTGCCGCAGCGTGTCCGAATTTGCGAAAAAATGCGCCGTCTACGCGGCGGCGTCCGCCGTCATCATCCTGCTGACCCGGCTGATCAGGCTGGAGATCGCCTCGTATCCCGCGTGGCTCCTTTACGCCGCGATCGTCGGATGCGTCACGTCCGCGGTCGTCTTCGCCGCGGGGTGCGTTTTTTACCGCAGGGACATGGCGCAGCTCCTGCGCTTCCTCAAAACGGCGGCCGGGAGAAGGCGGGGATAATCGCTCCCTCCGGCGCCGAAAAATGCGCGGCGCCGCTTGACAAACCGTGCGGAAGCGACTATAATCAACATACATTATGTAAATAGCATACTTGCTGAAAGGCAAGGACGCAAAGCCAAGGGTCTAAGGTCAAAGCGGCGAACGCCGCGGACTATGACAGCCGGTTGCCAAAAAATGTCGCTTTTTTAAGCCCTTTTCAGGTAACCTGAAGAGGGCTTTTTTGCATTTGGACAGGCCCCGCGGTTGCGGGCCGCCAGATCGTATTTCAAACGATAATAGCAAACCAGCCGAAAGACTGGGACGCAAAGCTACAGGGTCTACCGGAAACGGTTGACAGCCAGCTGCCGAAAGGGGATACATCCCGATGAAAAGAAGAGCCAGTGGATTTGTGATTACCATGCTTGTGCTGAGCCTGATGGCCAACCTGATGACGGCCGGCGCTGTCAACATAAAGAAAGACAGACCGAGCCGGACCTCGGTCGTTACGACGAGCGATACGACGGGCACCACCACAACGACCACTACCACTACCACAACTACCACCACGGCCGCTCCCGCGCCGACCGCCGGCGTATACAGCGTGACCGACTTCGGCGCCGCGGGCAACGGCGTCACCCTCGATACCGGCGCGATCCAGGCCGCGATCGACAAGGCGTTCCAGGCGGGCGGCGGAGAAGTCTATGTTCCCGCCGGCAGCTATAAGACCACCTCTCTGGAACTGAAATCCAACGTCACCCTGAACCTTGCCGCCGGAGCGGTGATCCTGGCGAGCACCAACCAGCGGGACTGGTCCACCGACGACCGGGCGGTCGTCCGGGCGCAGAACGCGGACCGTGTCGCGATCAAGGGCTCCGGCACCATCGACGGCGGCGGGCTGACCTATTACGTCGGCGGCTACCTGATCAGCGGGAACAGGCCGGACGGCGTGCTCGCGTTCGCCAACTGCCAGAACGTCGATGTGAGCGGGGTCAGGCTGCAGAACAGCTCGGGCTGGACGGTGGCGTTCCTGCAGTGCGATTATGCGAACGCCTCCGGGCTCACCATCCGCAACCGCGATTCCAGCGCCGGCTACAACACCGACGGCGTGGATATCATCGGCAGCCGCCATGTGCTGGTCAGCGGCCTCGACATCCAGACCGGGGACGACGGCGTCGTGGTCAAGTCGATGGGCGACTGGTTCCAGACCACCGCGCGGGCCTGCTATGACATCGTGGTCGAGAACTGCGTCATAGCGACGACG
>CAZVHV010000066.1:2441-8358 GCA_964627025.1 uncultured Oscillospiraceae bacterium
CGCGACCAAGGTCGGCACCGAGACCAAGGACGACATCTACGACGTCACCTTCCGCAACATCACCGTCAATGAGTACGTGCCCAAGACCGGTTACGCGGCGATCGCGGTGGAGTCGAACGACGGCGGCTCGGTCCACGATATCGTCTGCGAGGGCTACACCATCAACTACTGCGATACGCCCATTTTCCTCGCGCTCCAGGACAGGCAGGACGTGTGGGCGCACACCACCCCCAGCCAGCTCTACAACATCACCCTGAAGGACATCAACTGCGCCTACTCCATGAAAGCCTCTCAGATCAACACGGCCGAGGGTTCGGTCATCGGCAGCGTGACCCTCGACAACGTGACCATCCATAATACGGCAAGCTACGCCGCCTCCGCCCTGCCCGCCTATCTGACCGGAGAATATCCGGAAGCCTGGGCCTACGGCCTGATGCCGGCCTACGGCCTCTTCGCGAGAAACGTCAGCGGCCTCACGGTCAACGACAACGTCACCTTCTATGACGACGGACACAGCGGCCAGACGGCGACGGTATTCGATCACGTGCAGTAACAGCCCTGCCTGGACACGGTTCACGGTCTCCCCGGAGACCGCGGGCCGTGTCTTTTTTTGCCCTCGCGCGGGAATTTTTCGGGCGCGGGAAAAAGACCGGAGCCGGGCTGTCAGCCCGGCTCCGGTCTTAAAATGGTTCGGGATCAGATCCGCGGAAGCGCGGGCGTCATCGGGGCGCGCCGGACGGCAGCTTGCTGCTCAGGCTGCGGAACCAGTCGCCCGAGAAATTGTTCTGGAAGGAATCGGTGGTGACCGAGAACAGGAGCTCCTTGACCGCGTCTTCGTCCTTTACGAGGTACGCCTTGCGCAGCATCCACAGAAATTCCATGATCTTTTCGCGATCGACGCCCCCGGGCTTGCAGACGTAGATCTGCCTGTGCGGGGTCGGCATGACGTTGTCGCTTTCGTAGGAGAGCTCTTCGTAGAGCTTTTCGCCGGGCGCCATGCCGATCTCCTTGATCTCGATATCCACGCCGGGTTCATACCCGGAAAAACGGATCAGGTCGCACGCGAGGTCATAGATGCTGACGGGCTTCCCCATGTCCAGGAAAAAGATCTCGCCGCCCTGTGACAGCGCCCCCGCGTGGAGCACGAGCTGCACGGCGTCGGAGATGGTCATGAAATAGCGCGTCATGCGCTTGTCCGTGACCGTCACCGGGCCGCCCGCGGCGATCTGCTCCAGAAAGATCGGGACGACGCTGCCCGTGCTGCCGAAGACATTGCCGAACCGGACGGCGGACATTTTCACATTGCGTTTGTTCTGGAAGGACAGCAGGAGCAGTTCCGCCACCCGCTTGGTCGCCCCCATGATGTTGGAGGACTTCACCGCCTTGTCGGAAGAGATCAGGATCACCTTTCCGACGTTATGCTTCGAGCACAGCTTGAAGATGTTGTAGGACCCGAAGATGTTGTTCTTTACCACTTCGAACGGGTTTTTTTCCGAAATGGCGACGTGCTTGTGGGCCGCGGCGTGGAACACGATGTCCGGATGGTATTTCTCGAGCAGGCTTTCGAACCGGGCGCTTTCGCGGATCGTGCCGAGCTCATAGCAGAACCGCGGGCCGTAGACGGGCGACAGCTCCCGGTTCAGGTAGAACAGCCCGTTTTCGTTCACGTCGAGCGCGATCAGCTTTTTACAGCCCAGGGCCAGCACCTGGCGGCAGATCTCCGATCCGATGGAACCCGTGCCGCCCGTGATGAGCACCACCTTGTCCTTGATGAACCCGTCGAGCCAGTCCTGCCTTACCTCGACCTTGTGGTTCCGCAGCAGATCGTATTCGGCCGAAAGAGTCTTGACGTCCTTCACGCTCAGCCGCATATATTTGTTGATGTCCATGATGCCGGGGAGGATCTTCACCTCGACATCGCAGTCGGCGCAGAGGTCCGCGATCTCGCGGATCCGGCGCTGCCGGATGCGGCCGGTCGAGATGAGGATCACGTCGATCGCCTGCTCCCGGACCGTTTGTTTCAGAACGTCCCGGCCGCCGTAAACGAGGATCTCGTTGATCCGTTTCCCCCAGAGGGTTTCGTCGTCGTCAATAAATGCCACAGGCAGATAGTCGTTCTCCGCGCGGGAGGAAAGGAAGGACGCGAACATTTTTCCCAAATGGCCTGCGCCGAAGATCAGGAGCCTTTTCGCGCCTGTGTTTTCTTCCTTTGCGCCAGTTCTTTTTTCCATAATATCACCACATCTTTTCTGATGGCGCGGCCGCCGGCCTTGACGGGCCGCCCGTGCTGCGGGGGCGGAACGCGGGGGAAATGAGAGATTCCGGGAACGGCGGGATCCACGAATTGAGACCTAATATTGGTATTATACAACAGTTCACACGCAAAGACAAACCCCGAAAGCCCGATCGAGCGGAAAATTTCGAAACATGTCGTTTCCGGTCGCTGTTGGTTGACGCGGAAGAAGAATTGATTTAAGATAGGATGGAAACAGGAAGTGTGGGAACGGAGGACCGAGCGGGCGTTTTTCACGCGGAAAGGACGTTATGAATATTGCAGTGATCGGTACGGGCTATGTCGGGCTTGTGGCGGGCGTGTGCTTCGCGGAGGTCGGCCATTGCGTCACCTGCGTGGACATCGACGAAGCAAAGCTGGCCCTTCTCCGGCAGGGCGTCTCGCCCATTTTTGAAGACGGCCTGGAGGAGCTTCTGCGCAGGAACACCGCCGCGGGCAGGCTGTTCTTTACGTCCGATTATCAGGCGGCGTATTCCGGCGCGGAGGCCATCTTCATCGGCGTGGGGACTCCCGAAAAGCCCGACGGTTCGGCCGACCTCAGCTACATCGCCACCGTCGCGCGGCAGATCGCCGAGACCGTCGCGGCGGACTGCCTTGTCGTGGTCAAGTCGACCGTGCCCGTCGGGACGAACGACAAGGTCGAGCAGTTTATCCACGACTTTCTGCCCGACCGGCACCGCGGAACGCTCAGGGTCGAGGTCGCGTCGAACCCGGAGTTCCTCGCGCAGGGGACCGCGGTCCGCAACACCCTCCACGCCGAGCGGATCATCATCGGCACCGACAGCCCCTGGGCCGAGGACATGCTGATGCGGATCTACGAGCCCTTCCATCTCCCCGTCGTCTCGGTCAGCCGCAGGTCGGCCGAGATGATCAAGTACGCGGCCAACGACTTCCTGGCGCTCAAGATCTCCTACGTCAATGAGATCGCAAACCTCTGCGAGCTCGTCGGCGCCGACATCCAGGACGTGGTCCGGGGCATGTCCTACGACGAACGGATCGGGAGCAAGTTTTTGAGCGCCGGCGTCGGCTACGGCGGGTCGTGCTTCCCCAAGGATACCAAGGCCCTCGCGTATCTCGCCGAGGAGAACGGGTACACGCTGCGGACGGTGAAGGCCGCGATCGACGTGAACAACGACCAGAAGACCCTCCTGTACAAAAAGGCGTCCAAGCGCCTCATCACCTTCAGCGGGCTGAAGACCGCGGTCCTCGGGCTCACCTTCAAGCCCGGCACCGACGACCTGCGCGAGGCGCCCGCGATGGCCAACCTGCCCCTGCTTCTGAAGCAGGGCGCCGCGATCTGCGCCTATGACCCGGCCGGGGCCGAGCACTGCAGGAAGCGCTATCCCGAGGGCGCGGCCGGCGGCGGCAGTATCACGTACGCAGCCAGCCCGGAGGAGGCCCTCGACGGCGCGAACGTCTGCTTCCTCTTTACCGAGTGGCCCGAAATCAGGGCGGTGAAGCCCGAAACGTACAAGCGCCTCATGCGGACCCCCCTGGTCTACGACGGCCGGAACCTCCACACCGTCGCGGCCATGCGGGAAGCGGGCGTCGAATACTATTCCATCGGCAGGAGCCGGTGAACGCGCTGCGTGGGAGGACGGAAAGATGAACATGGGGAGCTCAGGCGGAAAAACGGTGCTGGTGACGGGCGGCGCCGGGTTTATCGGGTCGCACACCTGCGAGGCCCTGCTGAAAACCGGCCGCGACGTGATAACCGTCGATAATTTTAACGACTATTATGACCCGGAGTATAAGCGGGAGAACATCCGCGCGGTCGAACGGACCGCCGCGGCCGAAAACCGAAGCTTCCGCGTCTGCGAAGGGGACATCCGGGATCCCGGGTTCCTGCGCGGGGTGTTTGGCCTCGCCCGGCCCGGGGCGGTGATCCACCTGGCGGCGTGCGCCGGCGTGCGGCCGTCCATCCTGGACCCCAGGCTGTACACCGAGGTCAACATCAACGGGACGGTGAACATCCTGGAGTGCCTGAGGGAGTTCGGCGTCCGGGAATATCTGTTCGCGTCCTCCTCCTCGGTGTACGGGAACAACCGGAAGGTGCCCTTTTCGGAGACCGACCCGGTCGACCGGCCCATCTCCCCCTATGCCGCCACCAAAAAGGCGGGGGAGCTGCTCAGCCACACCTACCACCACCTTTACGGCATCCGCACCGCGTGCCTCCGCTTTTTCACCGTGTATGGCCCCAGGCAGAGGCCCGACCTCGCGATCTACAAGTTCACGAGGCTCCTGACCGAGGGGCGGCCCATCCCCTTCTACGGCGACGGCTCCACCCGGCGGGACTATACCTTCATCGGCGATATCGTCGACGGGGTCCTGAAGGCGCTGGACTGGGCGGGCCGCGCCGAAGCCGGGTTCGACATCTTCAACCTCGGGGAGTCGAACACCGTGTCGCTGACGCAGATGATCGAGACCATCGAAGGGTGCCTCGGCAAAAAAGCGGTGCTGGACCGCCAGCCCGACCAGCCCGGAGACGTGGCGGTCACCTACGCCGACATCCGGCATGCGCGCGAGGTCCTGGGGTACCGTCCGCACACCGATTTCCGGGAGGGGATCGGGACGTTTGTCGAGTGGTACCGCAAGAACCGGGCCGCGGGCGCGCCCGCAGAATAGGACGGAGGAGCGTTAACATGAAAAAAGAACCGGAAGCGAGATCCCCCAAATGGAAGAAGCCGCTCCTCCTCGCCGGCGGCTTCCTGCTGATCTGCGGCGTGGTGGCCGCGCTGTTCGTTTCTTCCAAACTGTCGCAGATCAGGCAGTACGAACCCCAGGCGACGGTCGCGCCCCAGGACGAGACCTTTGAGGACGACACCCAGGCGCCGCCCGACAGCAGCGCGCCGGCGGTCGACCCCGGGACCGTGACCTGGCCCGCCGACATCGAGCCGGTCACCGACCGGAACATCATCAATATCCTGCTCGTCGGCCAGGACCGCCGCCCCAACCAGCCGCGGCAGCGCTCCGACTCCATGATCATCGTGAGCTACAACCGGACGACCAAGACGGTCAGCATGGTCTCCCTGATGCGCGACATGTACATCCGGATCCCGGGATACAGCGACAACCGCATCAACGCCGCTTACGCGTTCGGCGGCTTTGACCTGCTGGACCGCACCATCACGCAGAACTTCGGCGTGACGATCGACGGGAACGTCGAGGCGGACTTTGAGGGGTTCACCGACATCATCGACATCCTGGGCGGCGTCGACCTGGAGCTGAACGGGCAGGAGGCCGCCTTCCTCAACCGGCAGAACGGCTGGAACCTCAGCGCCGGGATGAACCATCTCAACGGGAAAGAGACCCTTGCGTACACCATCATCCGGGAAGTGGGGAACGCCGACTACGAGCGCACCGAGCGCCAGAGGGACGTCCTGACCCTGCTCATCAACAAGATCCTGGCGCTGTCCCCCGCCGAACAGCTCAAGCTGATCGACGTCGTCCTGCCGCATCTGACCACCGACCTGTCCAAGGAGCGGATTTTAAGCTACGGCGTCACCGTGTTAAAGAACGGCATCGCCGAGAAAAAGCAGTACCGCATCCCGGCGAACAACACCTACTCCCCGGCGACCATCCGCGGGATGTACGTCCTCCTGCCCGACCTGAAGAAAAACCAGG
>CAZVHV010000067.1:0-8337 GCA_964627025.1 uncultured Oscillospiraceae bacterium
AGCTGAGCAGGTATAATGGATTTAACCAAATGGTGGAAACCGATATAGATGGTACAACAGCTTCTTATGGTCTGCTGTCTCCGTTCAGAATGGTATCTATCAATTTCATTCTACCGGAGACCTGCAAACCAGGTCTTTCCTTTTTTCATATTACCACGGCTTCTCTCTACAGACAATTGGATTCATCCTCGGGGGGGCAGGTAACAGGTCACGTTGAATTTATTTAAGTCCCATGATATAATATGGAATATTAAGACAAGCGTTAAGATGGGGGGGAACAAGTGGTATTTAGCAGCATGACATTTCTTTTTGCTTTTTTACCGGCGTTGTTGGCCGCGTATTTTTGTATGCCGAAACGGGCAAGAAGGATACGAAATCTTATTCTCCTAATGTTTAGTTTAATATTTTATAGCAACGGCGGCTTGCGCTTTTTACCGATAATATTAGCTTCAATCGTAATAAACTATGTATTTGGGTTGCTTGTCAGGAGTAAATTGGCAAGGGCTGCTATCGTGGGTGCAATTGTAAGCAATATCGGACTGCTGGTTTGGTTTAAGTATGCCGTCTTTATAACAGAAAATTTGAATTTTTTGGGTGCTGGAGTGCCCAAACTCGATATTGTGTTACCTATAGGCATCTCTTTCTATACCTTTCAGGGGCTCAGCTATGTCATTGATGTTTTTCGAAAGAAAGCGAAACCTGAACACAATCTATTAAAGGTTGCGTTGTACATAACGCTCTTTCCTCAACTGGTGGCAGGACCAATTGTCCGATATACCACGATTGCCGATGAAATAAGCAGCCGTAACGAAACGCTTGAGGATTTTTCAAACGGAGCGATACGTTTTTTGTTTGGCTTGGCCAAAAAGGTTCTTATCGCAAATCAGCTAGCGCAGATTGTGGATGCGGCATTTAACGTGGCATCTGGAGATCTTACACTCAGCCTTGCTTGGCTGGGTGCTTTATCTTATACGGCGCAGATATATTTTGACTTTTCGGGTTATTCCGATATGGCCATTGGCCTTGGCAAAATGTTTGGCTTCCATTTTCTTGAAAATTTCAATTACCCATATGTTGCAGATTCCATTACAGACTTTTGGCGCAGGTGGCATATTTCGCTTAGTTCCTGGTTTCGTGATTATCTTTACATTCCTCTTGGAGGAAACCGGGTGAACCGTGTGAGCCAGATTAGAAATCTGCTGATTGTGTGGCTGTTGACCGGATTTTGGCATGGCGCTGCATGGACATTTTTAATTTGGGGAATTTATTATGCAATACTAATTATAGGAGAACGCTACTTTTGGGGAAATTTCTTAAATCGTATCCCCAGTGTTTTGAAACACGGTTATACACTGTTTTTTGTTGTTGTTGGTTGGGTAATCTTCCGCAGTACAGATTTCAATCAGGCAACAAGCTATCTTAAAGTCATGTTTGGAGCGGGAGCAGCGCCTTTTTGGAGCGGGCAGACAACATATTTTCTGCTTGAGTTTCATTGGGAGCTAATCATCGCCGTTATCGCATCCCTGCCACTGAAAAACTGCATCCAAAAGCGGTTGGTGATACACAGTGACCATGCATTGGCGAACGGTATGCTGATATTGGGACCGCCTAATTTGGCACTTATTCTTGGCCTTTTGTCGGTTATGCGCCTTTTAAGCTCGGGCTTTAACCCTTTCATTTATTTTCAGTTTTAAGAGGGAGCAGGAATGAAACGAGTTGTCAATATCATTTTCACAGCCTTATTTTCCTTGTGCCTTTTCACGATGCCGCTGTTCACATTGATGGGTCCACATTCAGACGTATCATTCTACGAAAATCGGGCGCTTTCACCTGTTCCGGATCTAACACTATCTGATCTGATGGATGGAACGTATTTTAATAACATTGATGCTGCGCTTTCAGATCATATTGCAATGAGAGACAAATTCATGAAACTCGGTACACTTACCGATTTCTTGGTGGGACGGCCAGTGATTAACAGTATTGTTGTAGACTCTGATGTTCTGCTGGATTTTCACGGATATTCGCACTGGAACACTGACTATATTATGGATCTTGCCACTAAAATCGGAGAGAACTACAAAACACTAGATGAAGATATTAAATCCTATGGCGGGTACTTCTGCTATCTAGGCGTACCACTGCAGTCAACTTATTTTGCATCCCATTATCCTGCATATATGGATAGCCGCTTATGGCATATGGAAGCTAACAGCCAAGCGATATCAAAAGCATTTGCGGATAACGATATTCCTTTCATCAACATGCATGAAAAATATTCATCTTTAGGTTTCCCACTGCAGTTATATTTGAAAGGAGATCACCATTATTCTTATCAGGGAGCATTTTTGGCCTATACCGAACTGATGAATCGCGTAAACGATGATACGGGATATCATCTCAGAATACTAAATGTAGACGATCTCATTTTCAAAACCTTGCCGAACCCCTGCTTGGGTTCCAGCGACAGAAAGCTATATGGGTTATGGGGGAACAGGGATAAGTTGGAAATTGCAGAACTCAAAAAGCCCATCGCGTTTACCCGCATTGATAACGGTACGCAGGTTGATGCAACCCTTTATAAATTACCAAATGATGATAAGGAGTTGATCTCCTATTCTCTATACATGGGCGGCGATATTGGGGAAACTTTAATAGAGACTAATCGCCCTGAGCTACCAAATGTTCTTATATTCGGGGACTCATTTACGAATCCGCTTGAAACTCTTGTTTGGGCGAGCTTTAATGAAACACGCTGCTTGGATTTGAGATATTATACTGAACAAACATTAAGAGAGTACATTAGTCAATACAGGCCGGACATTGTTATCTCAGTCAGGGATGAAAGTGTGTATCTTACTGATGAAGGTAACGGGGCAATTTCAAAATAAATGTTGGTCTGAATAATTGACGCACCCCCGGTTGTTGTGCGAGTTTATCCGTAATAGTAATCTGCTTTGAAAGGGTGATCTGCTTTGAAAGGATGATCTGCTTTGAAAATCTGGCTGCCACTGTTCACAATGGTTTTCCTGCTTTGCTCCGGTTGTACTGCGGGCACGCAGGAGGCCTTTCCGCAAAATACGAGTTCACCCACAGCAACACAAGCTCCGATTACAAGTTCAGCCGCCGAAACAACAACAGGACTGCCAAGCTCATCTCCTTTGCCACAGGATCCTGAGGATAGCGCTATCCTGACCACTCCGCCCGAACTCAATGTTGTATATATGGACAATGTCATGAAAGTATCTGGGTGGAATTGGGAATGGACTGCTGAAAACAAGGACGGCACCATGCGAACGACTTATCCTGATTATGGAACGTCAGATCCTCTGGATTGGATCGACTCAATGGATACCATTGTAAAGTCTGAAGGGGATTCCATTGCGTTAACATTTGTGGCGGAACCGGATAACATCACTGTATATGCGGAGCCAGCTGCCTCGGACCTGGGTACTAATGTGGCTTTAAACGGTAAAAATATTCTCCCGCTAATCAATGGCGAAGGAAACGTTGTTTATACCGTGCGCGCAGAATGGAGCAGTACACAGGGATATTACGGATATTCTTACTATGCTTTTTATGTCGTCGACAAAGAATAATTGACAACCTTTCACCCTTACAAAGGAGCGCTTACGGGGAAACCCATTATTCACTATTTTTGATTGAAAAAAAGCACAAATCCTTCAACGCATCGTTCAATCTAACCATGGGCGATAACTCAGCCAGGTTCCGCTACACTTGTCCTGCGGAAGAAGAGATCATGCGGCTTGAAGCGGTACCTGTGTACAAGTCTGCCTTTCCGAAAAGATAACACTCATTGACGGCAAAATTATTTTAAACAGAGAAAAAGACGGGCAGGAAAACCTGCCCGTCTTTTCCGTATCGCTTCTCCGTATCGCTTCCGTTATGCCTCCAGGCTCAGCGGCGCGTCCTCCCGCGCAGGCGCCGGGATGCCGCCGAACGCTTCCGCCCTGCACTGGTTGCGCCCCCCCGCCTTCGCCGCGTAGAGCGCCTTGTCCGCCGCGGCAATGATCGCGTTGATGTCGTAATCCTGGGGGGCGCCCTTCCACCCCACGCAGCCGATGCTCAGCGTGACCTTCAGCGGGTTCCCGTCCTCCGCAAATTCCTCCCGAAACGTCCGCTGCAGGATCCGCTCCGCGATGGCGCCGGCAGCCTCCAGCTCCGCGTTCGGTAGAATGACGATGAACTCATCGCCGCCGAACCTTCCGACGATATCCTTCGTGCGGATACTGCTCTTGACCAGGGACGCGATCTTCTGCAGGACCGCATCGCCGACATTGTGGCCCATCCGGTCGTTGATCTGTTTGTAGTGATCGACATCGATCAGCAGGACGCTGATCCGCATGGTCTCGTTGCCCGCTTCGTTCCTGCACATGGCCTGAAGGGTTTCGTTGATGTAGCGGCGGTTAAAGATCCCGGTCAGAAAATCCGTGTTCGCCTCATACTCTTTTAAATAGTTCAGCGCCTGCAGCTTTGTGTTTTTTTCCTCCAGCTCCGCCTTGCTTTCCTTCAGCAGGAGATTCGACTTCTGTATCATGCGGATCAGGCGCTTATTCTCCAGCAGGGAAAAGATCTGGCGCACCATGATCAGAAAGACGGTGATCGCGGCCCCCGTGACCAGGGGCGCTTTGAACAGATACTGATAGCTTACCAGTATTACGATGACGCCCGCGCCGAGGTAGGGAACGGACATGCGAAGATACTGCATCGCTTCGCTCCGCACCGCGGACACTTCCCGGGTCTCGCCGCCGTACGGGTACAGGACCGCCAGCGCTAGGACCCAGCATCCGATGGGCCACAGGGGGTCCAGAAACCCGCCGGGCACATAGGTCCTGCCCAGCCGCACCGCATAGGCCACATCCGCGAACAGCCATATCAGAAACGCGGCGCCGATAAGCAGATTGGACCGGTTCCATTTCGGCCTCGACGCGCAGAAAAAGAGCAGGGAAAAAAGACCGCCGAGATAGCCGAGGTCAAAAACCGGATAGGCCAGCGAAATGCCCTTTTGCAGCAGCGTCATGGTGTTGTCGTTCCAGATCGGCAGCATGACATACTTGACCATGATCGTCGTACTGACGACCATGGTGATCAGGATGTCGAATCCCGCGCGAAGGACATCAAACAGTTCCTCGTGGCGGATGTAGAAGATCAGCGCGATCAAGCAGCAGACCGACGCGCTCAGATAAAACACGTCGCACAGCGAGGGAAACGGGACCGTCCGCCGCAGGGGTATTTCGTAAATGTCCCAGATCAGATCCGCGGTAAAATTCAGGACGCTCCCGGCCAGGAAGATCCTCCACGCCGTCCTGCACTTTGCCTCCCGCCAGCGGAGCCCGACCCCTATAATCGCGATCCCCGCGCCTTCCCCCAGCAGCGTAAACCAGTCCGAGAAGACCGGCGACAGGCCGGGAGACAGGGCCATGGCCAGGTAATAGGCCGGAATATAAACCGCAAGACCTGCGGCCGCCGCTTTTCTCATGCGCGATATCGAAACTTTTTCCATCGTGACCGGCTCCCACTTCCATCTGATCTCAAAACGCGCGAGCAATGAATCCGCCATTTTATCTATAAGCTGGATTATACCACATCTTTTACAGCCGATAAAAGCAGTTTATTGAAATTCTGTATAGCAAAGGTTCATAAGAGGGCAAAAAGCCGGGTCCAACGCAGCTGCGTCGGACCCGGTCTTTCCCTGTATCAATCCCCTTTGAGTTTCGCGGACAGGCTGTCGTAGGCGGCCTCATCGATCTCGCCCCTGGCCAGCCTCAGTTTTAAAATATCCTGCGCGCTTTCCGCGCTGTTCTGGGGGCCCGGCGTCCGGCCGCCGGAACGGCGGTTCCTTTTGACCACCAGATAGACGGCCAGGCCGATCAGCACCGCCAGTCCGACCAGCAGCGCGATCCCCAGGACCCATCCCATTCCGTCCCATCCGCCGACGCAGGCTCCGGCGCCCAGGGCGCCTCTGTAAAATCGAAACATAGCTGAATCTCCTTTTTTATTGTTTTCTTTGGATCCAGTATATTTCATAATTGTGGAGAAATTATGGCGCCAAAAAAAATTTTTTGTGTCCTCCCCTCTTCATAAAATCTTCACAAAAATTTGCTATCCTCATCAAAGCGAGATAAAATAACAGGAGGAATCATCATGTTTCAGAAGATCAAAGAAAAGATCCTTGCTTATCTGAATAAAATGTCCAACGCGAACCAGGAGGCATTCGGGAACCGGCGGCTGAGCTGCTGCAGCCACGACAAGCCTGGGTGCGGGCCATCTGTTACGAAAAGGAGCACCAAGCCATGCAGGAAAGCCGTATAAAAATTCTGGAAACCCTGGGACAGTCCATTTGGATCGATTATATCCGCCGGGATCTGATCACCGGCGGGGGCCTCCGGACCCTGATCGAGGAGGACGGGCTGCTGGGGATGACCTCAAATCCGGCCATTTTTGAAAAGGCCATCCTGGAGAGCAGCGTATACGACGCGCTGATCCGGACCATGTCGGCGGAGGGCAGGGACGCGGAAGCGATCTACGAGGCCCTCAGCCAGGGCGATGTGCGGGACGCGGCCGACCTCTTCCGGCCGGTCTACGATAAAACGGGCGGGAGGGACGGCTACGTCAGCCTGGAGGTGAACCCCCATCTGGCGCACGACACCGAGGGGACCGTCGCGGAGGCGCGCAGGCTCTGGGCCGCCCTCGACCGCAAAAATGTGCTCATCAAGGTCCCCGCGACCGCGGAGGGCCTGCCCGCCATCCGCCGGCTGATCGCCGAGGGCATCAGCGTCAACGTGACCCTGATCTTCGGCGTCAGGCGATACCTGGAAGTCGCGGACGCGTATCTCCAGGGCCTCCGGGACCGGATCGCGCGGAACGAGCCGGTGCGCGGCGTGGTGTCGGTCGCCAGCTTCTTCCTGAGCCGCATCGACTCGGCGGTCGACCCCATCCTCGCGCAGACGCGGGACGGGGAACGGGCCTACGGGCAGGTCGCGGTCGCAAGCGCGAAGGCGGCGTATCAGGCGTACAGGCAGCGCTTCGAGGGCAGCGCGTTTTCCGAGCTGCGGGACAGGGGCGCCGGCGTCCAGCGCCTTCTGTGGGCGAGCACCGGAACGAAAAACCCGCGGTTCGGCGAGCTGAAGTACGTCGAGCCGCTGATCGGGCGGGACACGGTCAGCACGCTGCCGGTCAAGACCTTTGAGGAATACCTTGCGCACGGGGACCCGAAGCTCCGCCTTGAAGACGGCGTGCCCGAAGCCGAGGCCGTGCTGGCCTCGCTCCCCTCCCTCGGCATCGACCTGGACGGCGTCATCGCCCGGCTCGAGGCCGAAGGCATCCAAAAATTCATCGAGCCCTTCGACAAGCTCATGGCGACCCTCGAAGCGGCGCAGAAGACCGGGGCGCAGCCTTGACGGCAAAAGGACTGCCGGAGCGCACAGCGCTCCGGCAGTCCTTTTTTTCTCCGGACGGGCTATTTCCCGTGCACGACGGTGACGGCGTGGCGGCAGTTCTGGATCTCGGCCGCCGTGGGCGCGCCGCCGAACTCCCCGTCCAGGGTCCAGGGCAGCTCCTCGGTGCAGGTGACCCTGATCCGGGCGGCGTGGAAGGCGATGACGGGGCCGTCGAGCGACGGGACGACACGGCGGGTGAGGGCGCGGAGGATCCCCTGAAAATCCCCGGCGGTGGTCGGCTGGCGCACCAGGACCACCTCGAACAGGCCGTCGTCCAGCCGGATGTCCTCGGCGGGCAGGCCCTTGTAGCCGCCCACCGACACGGTGTTGCTCACCATGCCGAAGAGGAAGTCCCCCATGAGGACGCCGCCGTCATGCTCCACGGTCAGGGCATAGCTCTTGATGGAGCCGAGACGGCTCATCCCCCCGAAAACATAGGCCAGATGGCCGAAGGTGCTTTTGAATTCCTGCGGCGTGTCGTAGGAGACGTCGGTGAAGGCGCCGAACGCGGCCACATAGATGAAGGGCCGGCCGTTGAACAGCCCCATGTCGCACGGGCGCGGGATGCCCGAAACGGCCGCGCGGGCCTGCTTCACGATCCCCCGCGGCAGCCCGAGGTTGCGCGAAAAGTCGTTGGTGGTCCCGGTCGGGATATACCCCAGCGCGGGGCGCGACTCCTGCCGCATCAGGCCGGAGATCACCTCGTTGAGGGTGCCGTCCCCGCCCGCGCACACCACCCGGTCATAGCGCGCGCCCAGGGCGGCGGCGGCTTCGGTCGCGTCCGCCTTGCGCTGCGTGGGGTAGACGGTGACCAGATAGCCGGCCTTTGCGAAGATATCCAGGACTTCGGCCAGATAGGGCTTGTGCGCCCCTTTTC
>CAZVHV010000068.1:0-8316 GCA_964627025.1 uncultured Oscillospiraceae bacterium
GTACACCTGGATGGAGGCGGAATCGCCGTTCATGGTCAGGATCTCGCCGATGAGCTCTTGCTCACCCACGTGAACCACGTCGGCCATGTTGGCGTCGGCCAGACCGGTGGCGACCACGAGCGGGCCGGAAACCTTGACAATCTTTCCTCCGCTGCTCAATCGTTTCAACCTTCTTTCCGCAGCCGCCGTTCCGGCGGCTCTGCAATGTTACAAAATATCGGCGCCCACGGCCCGTTCGACGGCCCGCTTGACGTTGGCCATGCCGATGCCGAGCGTGCCCTCCTTGCCCGGGATCAGGATGACGGCGGGGGTGAGATCGTCCTTGTAGCGGGCGACCTCGTCCTCCATCTGCACGGCGTACTGCTCGGTGAGGTAGATCACCGCGTAATTTTCCTTGGCCAGATGGCGCAGGAGCTCTCTGGCCTCCCCGGCGTTTTCGGCCGGGAAGACGTCCAGCCCGAGCGCTTTGAAGCCGAGCACGCTGTCGCGGTCGCCCAGAACGGCGATCTTATACATAGCTCTCACGCAGCCTTTCCCGGATGGTGTCGGTCTCCAGGCCCGCCAGACGGCCGGCCATGATGATGCGGATGGCGGTGAATTCCGCCTCCTTGGCGTAGAGATAGCCGATCACGACGTGCTCGCCGAAGGGGATGCGCCGGGAGGCGGCCAGATAGGCCGTCACGGCGTCGTCGCACATCCGCTCGAACGCGGTCAGATGCCCGCTGCCCGCCGCCGTCAGGGTCGCGCCGAGCGCGGCGGCCTCGGCCAGGGGCCCGCGGCCGAACACGGCGGCCAGCTCGGACGCGCCGGCGGCCTCGATCGTGCTTTCGGACACGCTGCCGCCCGGCAGCAGCACCTGGCTGAGAAAGTCGGCGCCGCGCCCCATGCGGGCCGCGCGCACGGCCGACCGGAGATTGGCGGCGTCGATGGAGAGCCTGACGTATCCGATCAGGAAGGGGCTCTCCGACGCGGCCGCCGCCTCGGACATCTCGGCGAAGCAGGCCCGGTCGAGGATCAGGTCGGCGGCCTGGGGGTCGCCGGTGACGGCCAGGGTTTCCCTGGCCTGGGCGACGGCCTTGCGGAAGGCCGGGGCATAGTCGCGCAGGTCGGCCTTGTGATAGGCCTCGCGCAGGGCCGGGGGCGCGTAGCGTCCGCCCTCCACCAGAAGGCGGGCGGGGTCGTCGCCCACGGCCTCGGATTTGATCAGCACCTTGGCGTTATGATAATCATACTTGATGCAGAACACATCGATCAGGCCGGGGTCCGGAACGGCGGAGCGCAGATCGCGGTAGGTCTCGCTGCGCGCCTCGGCCAGTTTCTCTTCGATCGCGGCGGGCTGGAAGGAGCCGAGCTCCGCATACCCGCATTCCGAAAGCACCTTGACGGCCTCGTCGTTGGAATGCGCCTCGAGCATCCGCTCCATGCGCTCCCGGGTGAGCAGTCTGTTCTCCATCGCCCGGATGCGCGCGGAAATGGCGAGATAATCGGTGTCCTTTAGCTTGGGCAAGACACTTCCTCCTTTCCTGCCGTCGGATACGGTCAGACCGTTCCTTCAAACAGAACTTGCGCCACCTGAGCGGCCAGCGCGTCGCGCTGGAGGCGGACAAGGGTCTCAAAGCTGCAGTTGACCTCCACGCGGTCTCCCCGCAGGATCAGCCCGCCCCGGATGGGGCGCGCCTCCTCCGAAAGGGTCAGGGCGCCGCGCTCGCCCAGGAGCTTGTTGGCCTGGGTGACCACCTGCTTGCCGTAGCGGGTGCGGTCCTTCTGCGAGAGGACGACCTGCTCCCGCCCGCTCCTGGCGGCGCCGGCGGCCAGCTTTGCCAGCAGCGCGGTATAGTCCGCCTCGGGCAGGCCGGTCAGCCGGTCGACCGCCAGGTCGAAGGCCCTGCTCACCATCTCCTGCTTGGCGGCGAGGATGGTCTTCCGGGCCTCCAGCCTGGAAACGCTGCCCAGGCGCTCCACCCGCTCCTCGGCGGCTTTGCGGCCGCGGGCCAGGATGTCCTCGGACTCCTGCTTCGCCTGGGCCTCGCAGCGCGCCTGGATCTCGGCCGCCTTGCGCCGGGTCTCGTCGTCCAGCTGGTCGATCTCCCGCCGGACATCCTCGGTGATGCGCTCGGTGATCCGTTCAATTCCGTCCATCATGGTTCCTCCCGTTTCCGCGCTCATGCGCCGATGTTGAGGAGCATCAGGAAGGAGATCAGCAGGCACAGGATGGCGTAGAACTCGACCACGATGCAGAGGATCATGCCCTTGGCCCAGTCGTTGGGGCTCTTGGAGACGATGTTCACCGAGGCGGCGGCCACGCGGCCCTGGGCGATGGCGGAGAAGAGGCCGCCGAGCGCCATGGGGAGGCAGGCGGCCAGCACGCGCAGGCCGACGACGGGCGTCACCGAGGCGATGTCCGTGCCGGAGAACACGCCGATCTGGAGCAGGGAGAAGAAGGCGATGACCAGGCCGTACAGGCCCTGCGTGCCGGGAATGACCTGCAGGATCAGGACCTTGGAAAACTGGGTGGGGTCCTCGCAGAGCAGGCCGGTGCCGGCCTCGCCGGCCAGTCCGGTGCCCTTCGCGGAGCCGATGCAGCTCAGGCCCGCGGCAAGACCCGCGCCCAGAAAGGCGAAGACGGCGCCGCCGTACGTACTCAGAAATTCACTCATGACTTACTTTCCTCCTTGACGATATCCACAAATTGGGTATTAAAATCGAGGGGCCGGAAGGGCCGGCCGCCCTCTTTGTAAAACTTGCCGAAGAACTCAAGGTACTGCAGTCGCGCGGTGTGGACGAAGGTGCCGATGATGTTCAGGCCCATGTTAAAGATGTGGCCAATCACAAACACGATGAAGAAGATAAAGAGATTTCCGGGCATGGCGCCCAGGAGGTTGAAGATGCTGCCGATCACGCTGCCGGCCAGCATCATCACCATCAGACGGGAGTAGGACAGCACATCCCCGAAATAGGAGGTGATGTTGTAGAGGGAGGCCAGGCCTCCGATGAGCTTGCCCGGGATGCTCGGGCTGGAACGGCCCTGGGTGAGGACCAGCAGGGCGATGCCGAGCAAAAGAACGAACCACCTTCCGCTGAGCACGCCGACGGCGATGCCCGCGAAGACGACCCACCAGGAGCCGATGTCGAACAGGGCGTCCCACGGCTGTCCGTCCCGGACCAGCATGTAGGCCTTGACCCCCATGCCGAAGAGGAGCTGCACGCAGCCGATGGCCAGACAGATGAGGAGGACGCGCATGGGGTCCTTGATGACCGAGATCACCGGGCTGGTGAGGTAGGAGAGGTTGGGCACCGGGACGCCCAGCAGCCCCGCCACGGTGGTGATGGAATCGGAGAAGAAGCCGCCGGTGAAAAAGCCGACGACGGCGGTGCTGATGCCGACCAGGGTCATCAGCTCGAAGAGATAGCGCATCGTGCCCTTCGGCCTGGCCTTCTTCCGGACGAGGAGGGAAAGGAGGATGAGGATGAGGCCGTAACCCAGATCGGAGTACATGATGCCGAAGAAGAGGACGAAAAACGGCATCATGAGGGGGTTCGGGTCAATGCCGTCGTAGGCGGGCAGCGAGTACATCTCGGTCACCATGTTCAGGGGGCGGGTGAGGGGGTTGCTCTTCAGCTTGACGGGGACCCGGGGATAGTCCTCCTTCTGCGGGTCCGCGGTCTCCCAGGCGCAGACGAAGCCGCCCAGGACCGCGCCAAGCGCAGTCACATCGGGAACCGGGACCCATCCCTCCAGAAAAAAGGTCGCCGAGGTGGAGAGCAGGTTGATCTTTGCCTCCTCGCGCGCGATCTCCTGATCCATCCGGTCGAGACAGAGCCGGAGCCCTTCCCGGCTGGAGCCGTAAGCGGCGACGGCGGCCCTGGCCTCGGCCAGTTCCCGGTCCAGCTCAGCCAGCCGGGCCTTCAGCCGCGCGGTGTTCTCCGCGGCCGTGCCCGTCCAGCCCCGGAGGGAGGCGTGGGAAAAACCGTAGCGCTCGAGCGCCTTCAGGGCCGCCTCCTCGCCGCTCTTGTGGCAGACGAAGAGGAGATAGCGGAGCTCGCGGTCGGCTCCGGCGGGGATGAGCTGCGCCAGGGGGGTGGCCTCCCGCAGGTCGCGTTCCACGGCCTCGAAGGGGGTGGTCACGCCGATGGTGCCGAAGATCACCGCGGCGTCCTGGGTCGAGCCGGTCTCCAGGGGCACGTCGAGGGTGAGCCACGGGGCAAGGGCGAGCAGCTGGGTGTTCAGCCGGCTCTGCTCGGCGTAGAGCGAGGAGATGGTCCGCTCGGCGGCCGCGATGGCCTCGGCCGCAGCCAGGGCGGCGGCGCGGGCGCCGTCGTCAAAAAGCTGCTGTTCGGTCACCGCGCGCCGGGGCGTAAAGAGACCGGTCTTCACCGGAGCGTATTTCTGCAGCGCGGCGGCGGAGGAGGAGACCAGGGCCCGCCGCTCCTTGGACTCGGACAGCGCGTCGCCGCCCGGACGGGTGACCAGGGCCGCCCATTCCGGGTCGGAGAGTTTGTCGGCCGGCTCGTCGATCTCCACGCAGCCCAGGCGCTGGAGCTGGCGGAGGAGCTCCTGCCGGTCCGCCAGCATGCCGAAGAGGCGGAGCCGCTTCATTTTGACGATGGCCATCAGACATTCACGACCCTTCCGACAATGAGTTCGGCCGCCGCGGGCAGGCGTTCGGCCGCCGTACGGCGCAGGGCGTCACAGGTGCTGGCCGCTTCGGTCAGAATGGCCTGTTCGTTTTTTGCAGCAGCCGCTTCCGCGTCCGTCAAAAAAATTTTCACCTCAGCCTCAGCTTTTTCACGGGCCTCCATCAAGAGCGCCCGCCCCGCCCGTTCGGCATCGTTCAACATTTTTTTCGCATTTGCCGCGGCGTCAAGCTTGCTCTTTTGGGCGATCTTCTCTGTTTCAGTCACTTTCTTGATGACTTCGATGGACACTGTATCACCGCCTTTCAAACGGGTTCTGCCATAAAAAATTTTCTCCCGATGTTACCAAGATGATACACTTGCCGTTCGGGAATTGCAAGGTTAAGTTTTTCGCGCAAAAAAGCCCGCATCGCTTTTGCCGCAAGCCCGCGCGCACGTTTTCGGCAGAAGGAAGCCCCCCGGAAACGACAGCACCCCCCGGGCGCGTCGGTTCCTTCCGCGCCTTGGGGGGGTGTTTTACATTTCCTGCGGCCTGGGTTACGGCCGGGACGGGATGGTGAGGGCCGCCCAGCTCGCGGTGTCCGCGCCCGGCGCATCGGCCGTGTAGACCACGTCCGACGTTCCGCCCGTCAGGCCGGCGTCTGCAAGGATCTGCGCGTCCGCCGCGGTCCCGCCCTGCAGCCACACGCGGCCGGCGTGTGCCGCCAGGCCGGCGACCGACTGGCCGCTCAGGGCGTTGGCGCCGGCGGCGACGGTGGCCTCGTCGGTGAGGATGGAGAGCTTCACGTCATAGCCGGACAGCGCCGCGGCGACCTGCGCGTAAAACCCGTCGACCACCTCGCCGAACCTGGTCTTGTCATAGGCGCTGCCCTTTTTGATATAGGAGAGGTTCCCCTCGGTGGGATAGCCGCTGTTCACCAGCAGGATCTCGCGGAAGCCGAGCTTCGCCAGCTCCACGCAGACGTCGGTGACGTACTGCCGCACCGTCTCGCTGGTCGGGCTGACCCAGCGCACATGATCGGGGTCGGTCCAGCGGTAGCCGCTGTTGGTGGTCACCGCCAGCGACCGGTCGGCGTTGGAGAGGTCGTTGTCCTTGAAGCAGGAGACCCGGGCGATGGTGTACAGGCCGCCGTCGTTGAGGGCACGGATGGCGTCGTTGACCGCGGGGTCCCCCGAGGAGACCTTGGCCGAGATGGCCAGCGGCAGCTGGGAGACGTAGGCCAGCGCGCCGCTGTCCGCCTTCATGTCGAAAATGGCGGCGTTGCCGCCCGCCTCTTCGGTCCGGCGGAGGGCCATGCCGTCGGAAAGGGCCTCGGGCGGCAGGGTGACCGCGCGGAGCGGGCTCTGCGCGTCGGGCGAGGGCGCCGCCGACACCTCGGGCGAGGCCGAAGGCGCGGCGGTGATCAGCGGCTCGGGCGTCTGCGCGGCCGCGTCGGTCGCCGCGGGCCCGCTCTGCACGAAGGGAAGCTCCAGCTGGACGCCGTCGGCCGAGTAAAACACATACCGCTGGAAAAAGACCAGGGCGATCAGCGCAAGGGCGAGGGCCGCCGCGAGAACGATCACGAGCACCTTCAAAAACGTATGCAGCGGAGAGCGTCCCCGATAGGAACCGTAGCCGCCTCTTTTCATCTGAGCCTGCCCCCTTTTTCCTGTGTGTCGCCGGCTGTTCGGGCGCGGCGGAGGGCCGTGTCCGGCCGCCCGTTTCGCGCGAGACCATGATACGCCGCGCCCCGCGCTCCTGTCAATGCGAACGGCGGGGGTTTGCGGAAATTTTCCTCCGACCGGAAAACACAAAAAACGCGCAAACAGGGCGCGGAAGAGTCCTCCCGCGCCCTGTCGTTCATCCCACCACCGGGATCGTGAACCTGTGCAGCACCGTGGCCAGCTCGGCGCGCGAGGCCACGCCGCGGGGACAGAGCAGGCCGCCCTGCTCTCCGGACAGCAGGCCCGCGCCCACGGCATACTTTACGCCGGTCGTCGCCCAGGACGAGACCGTGCCCGCGTCGCAGAACCCGCCGAGCACGCCGACCGGGATCTCCATGCCCGCGCAGCGTGCGTAGCGCCAGAGGAAGACCGCCAGCTGCTCCCGCGTCACCGTGTCGTTCGGGCCGAAGGTCCCGCTGTCATAGCCGGCCGCGATGCCCAGATTTTTGGCCCAGGTCACCGCGTCGCAGTACCACGTGCCGCTGCGCACGTCGGAAAAGGCCGTTGTCCCGCTCACCGCGGGCGAGCCCGCCATGCGGTAGAGCACCGTGACCGCCATGCCCCGCGTCACCGAAGCGTCGGGCGCGAAGGCCGAGGCCGAAATGCCGCTCATCAGGCCGTGAGCGGCGACATAGTCCACGTCGCTGCTGTACCAGTCGTTCGGGCATACGTCCGAAAAGGCCGCCGCCGTCCCGATGGTCAGACAGAGGACGGCGAGCAGTGCAAGGATTCGTTTCATGATGGATGACACACTCCTGTTATTTGGTGCATCCACCTTATCATGGCGATGTGAAGAAACTGTGAACGCAGGGGGATTACCGGAATTTACCGGCCTCAGGACCCCAGCGCCCAGTTGAGCATCAGCAGCAGCCCGAAGCCGGGCACCCCCAGCACCGCGAGCACCAGGGCGTTGACAAGATTGACGCCCAGGCTGATCCCGAGCCAGCCGCCGACCTGGCTGAAGGCGAACAGGACAAAAAGCCCGGCGGCGGTGCGGGCGAGCAGCCGGATCAGCCGCCCCAGCGGGCGCCGCAGGACGATCAGGGCGGCCAGCAGCACCAGCCCGGCCGCCGCCCACGGCAGCGCCCCACCCAAAAGCTCCATGCCGCTCCCCCCTTCCTACAGGGGCTCCGCGTGTTCCTGGGGCGCCGGGAGCTCGGGCACGTCCGTCCGCGCCGGGGCCTCGTCCAGCTCCTTCACCCGCCGCAGCAGATAGGAATACCGCGACTGGAGGGCGTTGATCTCGAACACGTAGGACTCGATGAGATCGGGGTCGCCGGCGCTGTTGAACGCGGCGTAGGCCTGGTGGATCTGAAGCCTGGTCCGGGCCAGGCTCTCCAGCAGCTGCTCCCGCGCCTCGTCGGTCTCCGACCGCACGGCCTTCCTCCACATGCCAAAGGTGAATCGTTTTTCCGTCTGTGCCATATCGCCGCCTCCTCTTACTGCATAATGTATTTTCAGTTTGGACAAATATTCCACTTTCCATACCTGCGGGGCCCCGGGGGGGCCGGGCGGGGCCATGGTTCGCCTTGACACCCCCGCCCGTGTTGGGATATGATAAGTTCATATGACATTGTATTTTCGGTAAGGAGAACCTTCATGGCCAAACACGCTTCCAAGCAATACGGCAACGAATCCATCTCCGCCCTGAAGGGCGCCGACCGGGTGCGCAAGCGCCCGGGCGTCATTTTCGGCTCCGACGGGCTGGAGGGATGCGAGCACGCCGTGTTTGAAATACTGTCCAACGCCATCGACGAGGCGCGGGAGGGCCACGGTGCGCTGATCACGGTCACCCGCTACGAGGACAGGTCCATCGAGGTGGAGGACTTCGGCCGGGGCTGCCCCGTGGACTGGAACCCCGCCGAGAACCGCTGGAACTGGGAGCTGGTCTTCTGCGAGCTCTACGCCGGCGGCAAGTACGACAACACGTCGGGGGACAACTACGAGTATTCCCTGGGCCTCAACGGCCTCGGCTCC
>CAZVHV010000069.1:0-8307 GCA_964627025.1 uncultured Oscillospiraceae bacterium
GTCTCGGGGGTGAGGGGCACGCCGATATTGAGGATGTCGGCCTGCGCCAGGACATCCCCAACGCTGCCGCAGTACTCCATCCCGAGGGCCGCCGCCCGTTCCGGCGTCAGCGAGCGGGAGAAGGCGACCACCCGGACGGCGAAGGCGGCCTTCAGCATGGCCGCCGCCTTCCGCGCGATGTCGCCCGTGCCGATGAGGCCGAGGGTCTTGCCGCGCAGCTCGGTCCCCGCCAGCGCGGCGGGCGCGGCGGCGAGGGGATATTCCGCCCGCAGCATCCGGTCGGCCAGGCAGAGCCTGCGCGAGAGGGCCAGCGCCAGCAGGACGATCAGCTCGGCCACCGCGTCGGAGTTGAGATGGGGCGCGTTCATCACGGCGATCCCCCGGCGCGCGGCCGCGGCGAGGTCCACGTCGTCCACCCCGGTGCCGTGGATGCCGATGACCTTCAGCTTTTCGGCCCGCGCCAGAAGCCCTTCGGTGACCTTCAGGTTGCGGGTGATGAGGGCGTCGGCCTCGGGCAGACGGCTGAAATCGCCGAAGACCACGGCCCGGCGCTCCAGCAGGGCCAGAGCCTCCGGATGGATGGGCTCGCGGAGGAAAATTTTCATACGTCGCATCTTCCCCGTTCCATGGAAATAAAAAAGGAAGTCCGGTTTCACGAAGCTGAAACCGGATGTTTTTTTTACTATAGCATGGGCGTTCCGGCCTGTCAAGCGGCCGCCCCTCAGGCGAACAGGGCCGAGTAGGGGACGACCTGGAACCGGTCGGCGTGGTCCCGGAGATAGGCGAGGATGGCCTCCAGCCGGTTGGGCGCGTAGGTCATGCGGAAGGGGTCGGTGACCTGCCCGACCTTCTGGAGGAGCAGCAGCGCGGGCGTCCCCCCGGCCCGGGCCTCTTCGAGGAAGGCCTTCACGCTGTCGACCTCCTCGTCCTGCAGCAGGGTCAGGGAGGCCGCCGGCAGATAGGACGGGCGGTCCGAGGCGAGCACGATGGTGCTGTCCGACGTCCGCACCGAGTCAAAGCCCGCGTCCAGAAGGAGGCGGATGAGGTAGGGGCTGCACGTCCCGTACGGGACCACCGCCATGTTCTCGCATTTTGTGAGGTAGCGGCGGTCCAGCCAGCTCCCGGCCCGCTGAAAGTCGGCGAGCAGCGCGGCGTCGTCCGAAGCCTCCGCGTGGCTGTAGGAGTGGTTCAGGATGTCCCAGCCGTCCCGGTAGAGGGCGCCGATCTGCGGGTAGGAGAGGTAGCCGTCCTCCCCGGCCAGGGACGGGATGACGGCGACGCTCCCCTTCGCCTGATAGCGCCGGAAGATGGGGTAGGCGACCGTGTACGCCGACTCCCACCCGTCGTCGAACAGGAAAACGACCGGCGTCCGTGTCCCGTCCGGAGGCTGGGCCGGCGCCTCGTCCCCGTCGTAGGCGGCCAGGCGGACCGCGGCCGCGGTGTCCCGCACGAACCGGCGCGCCTGGACATAGGCGCCCGGATACAGGAAGACGGACAGGCAGAAGGTCAGCAGGATCAGGCGCAGCTCAAACCGTTTCATCGCGTCTCCCCTCACGGCCCGCTCCTTTCAAACACCGCCCGCAGCTCGGCCGACGCGGGCAGACATTGGGTCAGCGCGGCCTGGTCGGACGAGACCGCGCCCTCCCACCGGACGAAGCGGAAGCCCGGCGCGGCGGCGGCCTCCAGGGAGACGGGCACGCCCTGGACATATACGCCGTGCCAGGCGCGGTCCAGGGGGGTCACCGTGACCGAGTTGACCCGCACCGTGCCGCCCTCGCCCGCCGTGACGGTCAGGTCGGCCGTCTCCAGCCCGAAACAGCCGCAGATGTGCCGCCGGAGATAATACGGGCGGTAGGCCGCGTAGCGCCGCATGGTGCGCACCTCGGCCAGCCAGCCCTCGACCGCGCCATCGTACAGGCCCCAGCGCCGGAGATGCTCCGCCACGCAGGGCTGGTAGACGGCCTGGAGCCGGTCCAGCCGCTCCAGCGCGGCGCCGGCGCTGTACCGGGTGTTCAGCAGGTCGGCGAACCGGCTGACGAACCGGTTGCGGAAGGTCTCGTTGGCCAGCAGGGAGCGCAGGATCATGGTGGACGCGGGCGGGTTGTTCCACGCCCTGCTGTCGGCCGCGGTCGCCATGGCCAGGGTGTCCCGCTCGAAGCTCCTGCCGTGGATCCCGTAGCTGTAGTCCAGATCGTAGACCAGAAAGCGCCACCTGCCGTCGCTCCCGTATGGCGCGTCCGGGTCGTACGCCTCCGTCCGCTTCCGCCAGACGCGGACGTTGTTGGCCGGCCAGTCCTCGTTGCCGCAGTATAGTTCGAGGATATGATACTCGATGTAATTGTCGAGATCCAGCTGCGTCTGCACATACGCGTAGGCATCCCCGACGCGCATGTCGTGGGTTTCGATGTAGCGGTAGAGCGCGGCGTAGGACAGCTCGTCGCCGGGCAGCCCGACCTGCACCTCGTCCCCGGGGCCGCCCGAGGGGTTTTTGAGGATGACCGCGTCCCCTTCCGCGATGCCGTAGCGGGTTTCGAGGTACTCCTCGTTGTACTGGGTACGCAGGTTGTAGATGCCGTAATAGGCGCCGTTGACCAGGGCGATGCACGGCCTGGATTTCTGCAGGTCGAGCAGGGCAGGGTCGGCGAGGCTCTGCACGAACGCGTCCCGGAAGAAGGATTTTCCGGCGTCGCTGGAGGAGTTGCGCAGCAGCACGGCGGTCGCCGGCGGGTCGTCCTCGGCGTCCGGGAAAAAGTCATAGGCAAAGGTGTCCCTGTCGTCGTAGGCCGCCCGCGCGAAGAGCTGGAGGCTCTTGTTGTCCTGGGCCAGGGAGTGGCCGCCGTGGGTGCGGATGCCGATCCCCTGCGACAGGTCCTCGCGCCCGTCCGGCTCGATCAGCTCCAGGTGGGCCTGGCGTTCCCAGGCCTTTCCCTCCTGGTTGTAGTTCGCGGGCGTGTCGGCGGTCACCTCGGCCTCCGGATGCGCCAGCTGCCACAGGTGGCGCGTTTCCCCGGCGGCGTAGATCCCGGTCTCGTAGCCGAATAGATCGGAGGGGTCGACCACGAGGGAGACGACGGGCAGGGCGTACGGAAAGGCGCCGTCGGCCGAGACGAGGTAGGTTTCGGTGGCGACCGGGCTTGCCGGATAGCCGTCGCGGAAGGCGCGGGCGCGCACGACGGTCGCCCCGTTCTCCTTCTGCGGAAGGGCGATCCCGTCCCGGTAGCGGAGGGAGTCCGCGGTGGGGACCGAGCCGTCGAGGGTGTAGCAGATCCGGGCGAGGGGGTCCCGGTGGCTCAGGCGCAGCACCGTGTCCTTCGCGCAAAGGCCGCCGGGCAGGGAGAAGTCCACCGGCTCCAGCCGGCTGATGGAGCAGCCGGGGGCCAGCGGTTCCAGGGTGTTCGCCGCGCCCGCCGTCTCCCCGTCGAACCAGGCGAGGGCGGCGCTCCCGTCCGGGCTGCGCCCGCACGCGATGTTTTCGGCCATGCCGGCGAGGGGGAAGACCGTCCGCCAGGTCTGGTCGGGCGCGGTCAGGACCACCGCCTTGTCCTTCTGCTTCAGCTTGAAATTTGCGTGAAGGGCCTGCGCCCCGGCGCGGTCCTTGCCCGAGGCCCAGACGACCAGAAAGCGGCGGGGGCCCAGGACCACGCCCTGCGGGAACCGCCAGAGGTACGGCCTGCGCGGGTCGGAGGTCAGGCCGAAGCCGCCGAGGTCGGCCGGCGCGTCCGACGCGTTGTAGAGTTCGATGTAGCCGCTGTAGTCGCCGTCGTCGTCCCGGAGCAGGTTCCGGTTATCCGACAGGACCTCGTTGATGACGACGCCGCAGTCGCCGGCGCTCCGCATCCGCGCGAAGCCCGCGGCGAAAAAACCGTCCCCGATCCCGATGGCGAGGAGGAGGGACAGGCACAGGACGACATAGAGGGCCCTGCCCCACGCGCGCGTTCCCATAGGCATCCTTCCTTTGCTCCGCGCGGGGCGCTAACCGGTGATCTCGCCGTGGAAGGAGACCAGGTTCACCTCTTCGATGCCGGGACATGTCTGGAAGTGCTCGACGATCTCCTGTCCCGACCGCCCCTTCAGAAAGACCTCGTAGGTGAGCTCGCCCGACCCGGCGTTCACGCTGTGCAGGCGCAGGCGGTGCTTCACGCCGTACTGCGACAGGACCGCCTCGGCGGCCGCCTGCTCGGTTCCGATCCCGCGCAGGACCAGCAGATAACAGTTGTCGCGGTATTCCGCCCGGCCGAACAGCAGGAGCATCACGCCGATGAAGAGGCTGCCCATCCCCGCGATGAGGAAGGCGCCGGTGCCCGCCGAGAGCCCGACGGCGATCGCCCAGAACAGAAACGCGAGGTCCCGCGGCTCCTTGACGGCGCTGCGGAAGCGCACGATGGACAGCGCGCCCACCATGCCGAGGGAGACGGCGAGGTTGCTGCCGATGAGCATGATGACCATGGCGGTGGTCATGGCGATGGTCACCAGCGACGCGTTGAAGCTCAGGGAATAGAGCACGCCGGAAAAGGACTTCCGGTAGATGAAAAAGATGAACAGCGCGAGGACGGTGGCGGCGGCCATGTTGAACGCGACGGTCTCCAGCGTGTAGGCGTTGCCGCCCATGAGACGGCGGTAAAAATCGATTCCCTCCATGTGACAGGCTCCTTTTTCAAACCGAGATGGCCTGACGGGACAGGCAGTATTTGCTGACCGACGCCGGCTCGGGGCTGACGGCGGTCAGCATGCCGCGCAGGAAGCCCGGCAGCATGGTGCGGTATTTGACCTCCAGGACGTACCGCCCGTCCGGGAAGACCGGCACCGTCGGGGCCGAGCGGTCGAACAGCTTGCGCGGGTCGGGGCAGGCCCGGATGTCCCGGTCGATGGTGATGCGGATGTTTTCAAAGGGGAGGGTGAAGGCCTGCCGGTCGTAGTCGATGAGCAGGACGGGACGCAGGCGCTCGGCCTGCATGCGGGCGTAGACCTTCCGCGCCACGGCGCTGTCATAGCCGAGCAGGGGGACGCCCGCGCCGCCCAGCAGCCCCCGCGCGTCCTCCCGGGCGAGGGTCAGGCTCTCCTTGAAGACGCGGCTGCCCGCTTTGTTCTTCAGCTCCAGCTTGACGGCGGAGGCGGCGGTGTCGTAGAGGCGCAGGCGCAGCTTTTTCCGATCGGCGCAGCCGCTGATCTTTTCGGTATAATCCCGGTTGTCGCGGGAGTCGAAGTACAGGCTCCGGATCCAGTACAGGCCGTCCGCGCCCGCGTTCGGGTCGGTCTGCATGCACTGCCGGAGCATGTGCGCCAGCAGGAGGGCGTCCTGCCGGCCGATGTGGAATTTGACCTCGTGTCGGTAGACCGCGGCGGTCTGCCCCGCCGTGGCCGCGGAATCCTGGCGCATATTCGTCCACCCCCCGGCGTCAGACGACATAGGAATTGCTGGTGCGCATCAGCTTATCCCATCCCCTGTGGTTGAGGGCGTAGGAGACGGTGCCCCTGATGAAATAATAGATCCGCAGGGCGCTGAAGCAGAGCAGATCGGTGAAGATGCTCAGGAAGAGGACGGCCGTGTTCGCCCGCGCGCAGGCCGACGACCCGAGCCGCCCGCGCTCGGACAGCCCGGAGCGGCGGATGGCGACGCAGGCGCTGAAGATCTGGAAGAGAACGGCGAGCAGGGCGAGGAAGAGGAAGAGCGGCGGAAAGCCGTAGACCGCCCTGAGGGCGAACAGCAGGAAGTTGCACAGGAAGGAAATGACCGCCATGCTCCCGCTGAAGGCCGCGTCCAGCAGCAGAAAGAAGCAGACGTTGGCGCTGCGGAAACTGCGGAGGAGGAAGCGGCGGTTCTGGATCAGGGCGTCCCAGAAGGCCTTCTGCCAGCGGACGCGCTGCCGCGCGAGGTCGCGCCAGGTCTCGGGGCACTCGGTGTAGCAGACCGCCCCGGTGTCGTAGACCACCTTTTTGCCGCTGCGCAGGGCGTATTCCTGCAGCCGGATGGTGATGTCGATGTCCTCGCCCAGACCGCTCCGGAAGCCGCCCACCGCCTGCAGCGCGTCCTTCCGGAACACGCCGAACGCGCCCGAGATGATGTTGAGGGCGTTGTTGTAGGCGAGGGAGGCCTTGTAGATCTGGAACCCCTTCATGAAGTCCAGGGTCTGCAGGGCGATGACCGGCGTGGCCCTCCGGTCCAGGCGGAAAAACTGCATGACCCGCACCGCGCCGCCCGCGGCAATCACCGCGTCGTCCTGGAAGACGCGGTTCATCACGGTCAGCGCGTCCTCCGCCAAAACGCAGTCGCCGTCCAGCGTGACGATCAGCGGGCGGCGGCTGAAGAGGATGCCCTTGTTCAGGCTGTCCGCCTTCCCGGTGTTCGGCTTGTCGAGCACGAACAGGTTGGGGTGCCTGGCCGACTGCAGGACGCGGCGGACCCCCGGCGGGCGGGGCCGGTCGTCTTCCCGGCAGTCGGAAAGCTCCAGCAGATCGTTCAGCACGCGCAGGGTGCCGTCGGCCGAGCCGTCGTTGACGAAGATGACCTCCAGCGCGCCGCAGCGCAGCTTCAGCAGGCCCGCGACGGTGGAGGGGAGGATGCCGGCCTCGTTGTAGCAGGGGATGATGACCGAAAAACCAAGCTGCCGTCTGGCCGGCCGCGCGGGCGCCTTCCGGTAGCGGAAGGAGCTGAGCAGATGGTAGATGGCGAAAAAGGTGCTCAGAAAGGTGATAAAGGCGATCAAAACGGTAATCATCGCGTTTTACTCAACTCCGGTTCCAGAATGGCGGATTCCACCGTGAAGACCGCGGGGAATTCGGTGGCGTCGTCCGGGCTGCCCGCCCAGCTTCCGCCGATGGCCTGATTGATGATGAGATACATATATTCCTGCGGGACCCCTTTGTCCGTGCGGAAGACGCAGCGGCCGTCGAGATACCAGCTCAGCTCGGCCGGCGACCAGGTGAGCCCCACCTGATGGGAGGGCGCCGGCGCGACCTCCTGACGGAAATACTCGCGCTGCCGGTCGGATGCGCTCCCGTAGTGGATGACGCCGTAAAATTTCAGCGGCTGGCTGCCGATCATCTCGAAGAGGTCGATCTCGGGCAGGGGATGGTCGGCCTGCGGCAGGAGCCAGATGGCGGGGAACAGCCCTTTCCCCTCGGCCGTGCGGATGGTGAAGGAAAAGGTGCCGTAGAGATAGGCCTGGCGGCTCGTGACCATCCCGGAGGTGTACTGTCCGGAATCCTCCCGACGGCTGGTGAGGAGGATGCGCCCGCCGTCAAAGGAGACGTTGTCCGGGCGGTAGGCCTGCAGCTCGCCGTTGTAGGCTTCGGCGCGGTCGACGGCCTGCCAGAGGAGGGCCGACGGCGCCGCCTGCGGCGCGGCCGCGTCCGGGGAAGGGGCGGCGGAAGCGGGGATTGGCTGCCCGGAGGGGGAGGCCGGCACGGAGGCCGGGGGCTCCCGCGCGGGCAGGGACTCGCCCAGCGGGGCGTCCGGGGTCTCCTCAGCGCCGTTCGCCCGCGTGATGGCCGGCAGGTTCTGCGCCACATAGAGCGCGTACACCGAAAGGACCAGCGCGGCGGCCGCCAATACCGCGATGCGAACCAGCGTCTGTTTCATTCGTTTTCCCCCGCTTCCCGCGCCCTGCGTCTCCGGCGGCGCGAACCTCTACCGTCCGATGTATATGCGGGGGAGGGGGCGGATATTTGCAAAAGGGGCGAAAAAAGCGCCGCCCGGGCGTTTGCCCGGGCGGCGCGTGCTGTTTTTCGGTTCAGGAGAGCAGGAGCTTGTCGTCCGCTTCGTCGCTGCCGCTGACCCGTTCGAACTGTGCCAGCAGGCCCTCCACGGTGAGCTTCTTCTTCTCCTCGCCGGAGCTGTCGATGACGATCCGGCCGTTGTACATCATGATGAGACGGTTGCCGTGCGCGATAGCGTCGCGCATGTTGTGGGTGACCATCAGGGTGGTAATGCGGTTCTCGGCGACGATCTTGTCCGAGAGGGCCAGCACCTTGGCGGCCGTCTTGGGGTCGAGGGCGGCGGTGTGCTCGTCCAGCAGGAGGAGCTTGGGCTTTTCTAGGGTGGCCATGAGCAGGGTCAGGGCCTGGCGCTGGCCGCCGGAGAGCAGGCCGACCTTGCTGGTCAGGCGGTTCTCCAGGCCGAGGTCGAGGGTCTTCAGCAGCTCGACGTAATGGGTGCGCTCCTTTGCGGTGATGCCCCAGCGCAGCCCGCGCGGCCTGCCCCGCCGGAGGGCGAGGGCGAGGTTCTCCTCGATGGCCATGTTGGCGGCGGTGCCCATCATGGGGTCCTGGAAGACGCGGCCGATGTACTTGGCGCGCCGGTACTCGGGC
>CAZVHV010000070.1:0-1720 GCA_964627025.1 uncultured Oscillospiraceae bacterium
CCAGATGGCGCTGAAAGCCGCCGAGCTTCTGGCTGCGGAGGGCATCTCGGCCCGGGTCATCGACATGCACACCATCAAGCCCATCGATACCGAGCTCCTCCTGAAGGCGGCGCAGGAGACCGGCGCCATCGTCACCACCGAGGAGCACAACGTCCTGGGCGGCCTGGGCGCCGCCGTGGCGGAATATTTGGGGGAGCACTTCCCCGTGACCGTGGTGCGCCACGGCGTGGAAGACATCTTCGGCCGCTCCGGCAAGGCCAACGAGGTCCTGGCGGCCTACGGGCTCACGCCCGAGGGCATCGCGGAAAAGGCAAAGCTGGCGCTGGCGCGCAAGCGGAAATAACAAAAAAAGAACGCTGCGGAACATCGCAGCGTCCCCGAAGGGAAAGGCAGCCGGTTGACCGGCTGCCTTTTTTCTGTCCGTAACGGTCGTGCTCCCCGCCGGCGTCAGGCCCGCAGCAGCCCGTACTTGCGTTTGATGCGTTCCAGCTTCTCGGTCATGGGGCCGGCAATCAGCCAGAGGAAAAGGGCCGTGGAGCCGGCGTGGATGAGGTCGAACGGGAGCCCCATGGCATAGGCGGTCAGAAACACCGGGAGGGTCGGCTCGGCCTGCGACAGCAGCACCGAGGCGGGATTCATGATGCCGCCGTAAACGAGGAGGGTGGAGAGCGCGCCGTACAGGCGTAAGGCCGGCCTGCCGCGGCGGAGCAGCCTTCCGGAAAAGAGCACGCCCGCGAGCATCCCGATCAGCCCGAGGGCGAACATCTGCCACGGTGTCCACGGCCCCTGGCCGAAAAACATATTGGAGACGAAGGCGGTCAGCGCGCCCACAAGAAACCCCGTCTCCCCGCCGAGCTCCGCGCCCGCGAGAATGACCAGGGCCGTCATGGGCTTAAACTGCGGCAGCATGAAGAAGGCGGCCCCCACGGCGAGCGCGCACAGAACCGCGACGACCACCAGCTCCCGCGCCTGCGGGCGCCGGGACTCGAACAGCAGGAAGAAGGGCAGCATGGCCTCCAGCAAAACGAGCAGGCTGACAAAGTAATACGCGCGGTCCTGAAACAATGTCAGGCCGAGATAGAGGGTCAGCGGGATGGCCAGGAGCGGCATCAGGGCCATGGCCCATATCCGTCCGGATGGCTTCCGCTTCTCCGGCCGCGGCGGGGGCGGCGGTACGGCCGCATCACGCGGCTGCGCGCGTTTTTCTTCGGGCGCGGGGGGCGTCTGCACCCTTCCCCCGCAGGCAAGGATGATATCCTCCGCAAGGATCGCCTCGGGCAGCAGCGCCCGCGCCATGCGGTTGGCCGCCGTCGTGTAGTAGTTCTTGCAGGAGAAGAACTCCCTCGGCTCCCCCTCGCTGACGACGGCGCCGTCGAAGAAGAGGGCGCAGCGGTCGGCGTGGCGGGCGCAGAACTCCACGTCGTGCGACACCATGACTACGGTAACGCCCGAGGCGGTCAGCCGCCGCAGGATCCCCGCCAGCCGCTCCTTGAACCGGGCGTCCAGCCCTTTTGAAGGCTCGTCGAGCAGGAGGATGCGCGGGCCGCGCAGCAGCACCTTGGCCAGCGCCGCGCGCTGCTGCTCCCCGCCCGAGAGGTCATACGGATGGAACCGCCGCAGGGCGTCCAGCTCGCACAGCGCGAGGACCTCGTCCACCCCGCGGCGCTTTTCCGCCCCGGAGAGCTCCTCGCCGTCAAACGCCTCCAGCAGGTCCAGCTCC
>CAZVHV010000070.1:1730-8295 GCA_964627025.1 uncultured Oscillospiraceae bacterium
GCCGGGTTCATCCCCACCAACGTCGGGCCGACCTCCAGCAGGTCCAGCTCCAGCGTGTTTTTGACAAAGAGCACCTGTGGGTTCTGGGGGAGCACGCCCAGCAGGCCGTGGTAACGCACGCGGTCCGGCAGCTTGGCAAGCGGCTTTCCAAACAGCTCCACCGCCCCCCTCTGCGGGGCGAGCAGCCCGCTCAGCAGGGAGAGCGCGGTGGTTTTGCCCGTGCCGTTGCCCCCCATGACGGCATAGATCTCGCCCGCGAAAATTTCCGCGGACAGGCCCCGGATCACATCCGGCCCGTCCTTTTCATAGCGGAACCACACCTGCGACAGCCTGACGGCCGGGGGCCCGCCTCTCCGCTGTGCGCCGCACTTCGGGATCGCGGACGCGTCAAGTCGGTTGTCCCGGCTGTAATCGTCCAGCCATACGCGCCCCTCCCCCACGGTGACGGGACAGGAGAGATCATTCGGAACACCCGCCCAGACCCGCATGGGAGTCGGCATGGCGAAAAACATCTCATGTCCCAGACGGCGCAGCTTCTCTCCCACCTCATACGGCGTGCCGTCGGCCGCCACCGCCCCGCCGTCCAGCACGATCACGCGGTCGGACAGCGGCAGCGCCTCCTCCAGCCGCTGCTCGGAAAGCAGGATGGTGACGCCCAGTTCCCGGTTGAGCCTGCCCAGCGCCCCCAGAAATTCGGCCGCGGCGATGGGGTCGAGCTGGCTGGTCGGCTCGTCCAGGAGCAGAACCGAAGGGCCCGCGGCCATGACGGCGGCGAGGTTCAGAAGCTGCTTCTGCCCGCCGGAGAGCTCGGCCACATTTTTATGGAACCACCCCTCGATCCCGAAGAAAGCGGCGGTCTCGGCGACCCGGGCCCGGATCTCCGGGGTATTGTACCCCAGGCTTTCCAGTCCGAAGGCAAGCTCGTGCCAGACCTTGTCGGTCACGAGCTGGTGCTCGGGCGACTGCATGACGAAGCCGAGCATCCTGCTCTGCGCCTCCTGATCCCACTCCTCCAGCGCCCTGCCGTTGATCAGCACCTGCCCCGTCCGCGTCCCGTAGGGGGACAGCGCGGATTTCAGCTGCCGCAGCAGGGTGGTCTTGCCGCAGCCCGATCTGCCGCAGAGGGTGACGAACTGCCCCCGCGCAATGGAGCAGCTCACATCCGCCAGGGCGGGCGCCGCCCGGTCCGGGTAGGTAAAGGTCAGCGACCTGAGCGCAATGCATTCCATTTTCTTGCCTCCAGAATCTGAATCGTCACCGGCAGGGCGCACAGCAGCAGGTAGACTGCCAGAATGCTGACGGAGTACGGCGTGACCGCCCCGAATTTTGCCGCGGGAAAGTAGCGCCACTTCAGGCCCCCTGTCACGGCCCCGAACGCGAGATAGGCGCCCGCGCAGAGGATCGCGCAGAGCATCCTCCCGTCCCGTGCCTCAAAGCGAAAGACCGAAAAGGCGGTGCGCCCGGGCAGGCCGTAGCCGCGGCTCTTCATGCTGTCGGCCGTCTCGACGGCGTTTTCCAGCGCCCATGTCACCAGGATGGAGAGAATGGCGACCCCGCAGCGCGCGCGCCGCAGGATGCCGCCGCTCCTCACGTCCCGCCCGATGCAGCGCTGGGCGTCGGAGATGCGCCTCAGCTGTGCCCCCAGCCGCGGCACGAAGCGCAGCACCATGGCCAGCAGCAGAGAGAGCACGGGCGCCGCCCGCCCGAAGAGGTACACGATCTTATCCGAGGTCATCACCACGTGGAAGCAGGAAAACCAGCACAGCACCGCCGCCAGCATGACGGCCGCCGCCGCGCCGTAAAGGACGGATTCCAGCGTCAGCGGATTCCCGCCGGGCAGATAGCCCAAAATCGTCCTGCCCCGGTGGTTGAACGCGGGGTTCAGCAGGGCCGCCGCCAGCATCATGGGCACCAGGAACGCCGCCCTTTTTGCAAATGCGGCCCGGCCGACGAGCAGCACGGCATACGCCGCCGCGCAGAGAAGCGAGATGCCCAGGCAGACCGGATGCAGGATCACCATGGCGCATGTCAGCACGAGGACGAAGTAGACAAAATTGACGACAGGATGATAGCCTGCAAAGGCCCGCTCTTTCACATTCAGCCCTCCCAGCTGTTCGGGTTGCCCACGTCGCGGCCGAGATCGCAGGTGTACACCCACTCGACGACGTCCCCGTCCTTCAGGGTATAGCGCGAGCAGCTGACCCCCGGAAACGCGCCGTTGACCTTGTATGCCCAGCCCGAAAGCTCGCCGCAGTCGAACTCATACAGGTTTCCGATGCCCTCGACATAGGTGCCGGCCCCGAGCGGAGTGTCCGTAAATTCCAGCGGGATCTTCTGCTGCCGGGTGACCCGGAGCAGCAGGTCGAAGACGCTCTCGCCCGTCTCGAAGGGAAGCTTCTCTCCGTGATACAGTAGGCCGTCGTCCGGCACCAGGGCGGCCACGTCCGAGTCTATCTTGTCCAGATGATCCAAAATTGTATCACACCGGATCCACAAGGTGCAGGTATCCTGCTTTTCCGGCTCGGGCGTCTGCTCCGGTGCCTGGCTGACCGCCGCGGCGGTGGCGGCGGGCGTCTGCGCCGGCTTGTCCGCGTCCGTCTTGGATGCGGACGCTGCTTTTTCCGCTGTGGAAGCCGCCGCCGGGGCGGCGGAAGCGGCAGGCGATTCGACCGGATCGGACTGTGCCGTCCCGGTCCCGGTCGGGACTGGCTCGGCCGAGGGATCGGCCGCCGAGACCGAAACAGAGGCCTCGGCCGAGGGAGCGGCTGTTTCCCGCGCGGAGCACCCGCCCGCCAGCATCAGCAGCAGGAGAGACAAAAAGAAAGCGGCAAATCGTTTTTTCACGGTGTTTCCCCCCATACCGGCGCGTCCTTGCGGTAGTGCGAGACCAGGGAGCGTGCAACTCCCGTCCCGCTTTCCGCGCCGACGCGCAGCTCTCCCGTCCGGATCAGACGGTCCATTTCAAAAATTCCATCCGCCCCGGTCGCGGCGCGGCGGAGCGCCGTAAGGGCCAAAAGCGCCTGTTCGGTCGCCATCTCGTTAATGTCGGCCGCTCCTGCCAGATGGGCGAAGCCCCCTCCCGCCCGCTGAAACCCGAGCAGGTTATCGAGCAGGGTTACGCCGTTTTTCACAAAACGCGCGTCGTCGATGCTCACATCCAGCGCACACAGGGCGAGGATGACCTGCGCCGTGCTCTCGGCGCAGGCGACGCCCCAGCTTTCGTAGCCTCCGTTCGGCTTCTGCAGTGCGGAGAGGCAGCTCAGGCCTTTTTCGATGGCCGCCGCCGCGTCCTGCCGGTCCCGGTAATTCGCCAGCGCCAAAAGGGCCATGGCGGTGGTATCCGGGTCGGCCGCCGCGCCGGAGAGGGCAAAGCCCCCGTCGGCGAGCTGACGGCTCAGAATATAGTTCACATAAAGCTCCCGCGTCGCCCGGGTGGACGCGCTGAGATTTTCCGGCACAGGGTAGCCGCCCGAATCCAGCGCGATGAGCGCCCAGATCGGGCCGCTGATGCCCTGCCAGACGGTCCTGTCATAGTCGCCCAGCGGCGTCAGCAGGTCGTAGCCCGCGACGTCGGCCGGATCTTTCCCGATGGCGGTCAGCGCCAGGATGAAACGCGAATACTCGGTGTACTTCCGCTCGTGGAGCACGCCGCCGCAGGCGGCGACATACGACTCCGCCGCCTTATCGTAAGTCTGGAAATATCCGTCCGGCACCGCGTATCCGGCGCGTGCCAGGCCCAGCACCGCCCATTCGCCGCCCACGCTTCCAGCCTGAGGCGCCGGCACCGCGCGGCAGACATAGGCCGCGGTCTCCGAGAGGGCGTCGCTGATCTCTGCCGCTTCGTCCGGCGCAGCCGTCGCCCCGCAGCCCAGCAGCATGACGACCGCCGTCAGAACACAAATACTTCGTTTGATCCATCGGTTCATGCTCTTTCCTCCTCATGGGATCAGGGCGGGAGCGCCTCCCGCGCTATTCCGCGGCGTTCTCGGCAAACCGCATCAGCACGGTCGCCACGGCCGCGCGGGTCGCGTGGCCGGCTGGCTCCAGCGCGGACGAGGTCACGCCGGTGATCAGGCGCGCGGCGTTTGCCCATTTCATGGCATCGAGCGCCCAGTCCGAGATACCGTCCGTATCGGCATAGGCGGTCAGGTCCGCTGCTTGGGTCACATCAAGCCCCCGGTAAGCGGCAAAGCGGCAGAGCATGGTCGCCAGTTCCTGACGGCTCACCGGTCTGTCGGTCCCGTACAGGCCGTCCCCGATCCCTTTGACGATCCCGTTTTCACTTGCCCAGGCCACCGCGTCGGCATACCACGCCCCGGCCTTCACATCGGCGAAGGGACTTGCGCCGGCGGCCGCCGGACTGCCCGCCATACGGTACAGCACCGTTGCGAGCATGGCGCGGGTCATGGCCGCGTCGGGGCTGAAGGTATCCTCCCCGGTCCCCTGGAACAGCTCCTTTGCGGTGACGAACCGCACGGCGCCGGCGTACCAGGCGTCTTCGGCCACATCGGCGAACACGCCCGCTCTTTCCCCGGTCACGACAAAGGTGGACAGATGGGGCGTGGTGATCTCGACGAAGGTGCCGCCCTCGCCTGCAACGGCCTGCCCCCAATGCGTCTCCGCGGTGCCGTCGGCGCTGAGGACAACGACCTTGTAAAACTCGCCCGGCGTGTAGGTGTCATCCACCGGCAGAGAAATGGTCAGGGTGTTCCCGCCGAACCGGGTGATGGGTTCGCCGCCCGAGGTGATCTGCACCGAGACGATGATGCTGTTTTCCAGCTCCTCCGCCGGCAGGCCGGCCTCCGCTGCGGTTTTGGCCTCAAGGGAAAATTCCAGGTCGCTCCCGCTGGCCTGTTCCGCGACGGAGGCGAGCGCCCCCTTGTCGAGCGTCACCGAGCCGACCGGGGTGCGGAGCAGCAGCTGCGCGCCGGTATCCGCGGCGATCTCCCGTACCGACGCGGCGGGCAGCGTCACGCGCATCGCGGAAACCTCTCCCGTCGTCTCGGGCGCAATGGTAATGACCGACGCGCTGCCGTCCTTCACCGCCTGGATGGCGCCGCTGAGCAATTCCGCCGTGACGGCTGCCGTCGCCGTGCTGTTTACGACCGAGGCGGCCGGCGCGACCGTCCCGGCGGGAAGCTCCTGGCCGGCAGGCAGTCCGCTCCATTCGGAGGAGCTGGAGTCCCGGGTATAGTCCGTGGTGTAGTACCACAAAACCCTATCTCCATCCGCGAGGCGGTAGTCCCCGGCCGCCGTACCCGACGGCGTGACTCCGTTGACCGAATAGAGCCAGCCGCTCCCGGCGCCGTAATCGAATTGCGCGATCTGCTCGATGGAGGAGACATACCCGCCCATGTCGACCACGTCAAGTCCGGTATTGTGGAGGGCAGACAGCGGCGTCATCCCGCTGTACCACGTCATGGGCTGCCATACAGGGTCCCGGAGGGGCCGGACACGGTCAGATAGATCTGCTCGGTGATCTGTTCGTCGGGCGAGAGGGTGAAGGGGACGCTTTTCGCCGCGTGGCCTTCCGCTTCCTCCGCCGTCACGGTGAAGCTGCCGTTCTGCGTATGATAGCCGCTCTTGGAGGCGGTAAAGGCATACGTCCCGGCAGGCAGGTCATAGCGTCCGTCGGCGCGCTTGGTCTGCTCGACCGTATCCAGGCTGACCGTGACCGAAGCGTCGGACGGGACGCCCGACACCGTGACCAAGCAGCCCGCAGGCGCCGTGCTGGTGGCGGCGGCATCCGCCTCAGTCCCGGTGAAATCGAAGCAGTTGTAGGCGCCGGGTCCCCTGACGGCGGCGGTCAGGCCGAGAAACGCCTGCTTGGTGGCGTAGTCGTTATAGGTGTTGCTGAAGCTGTTGGCGTAAACAAAACCGGTATCGCCTCCCGTGGCGAAGAGCAGCAGGCCCTGCAAAAGGGTATTGCTGAAGCCGCTGCGGGTCAGAAGCGAGGGTTCCCCGCCCGCGGCCTTAAGCGCCATAGTCACCATAGCCGTGGTGTTCGCGTTGCCCTCGCTCCCGTTGTTGTCCCCGGGCACGGTGCCGTCGGCAAGGATCTGGCTTTCGAGATAGCCCACCGCTTTGGAAACAACGCCCGCATCCACGGCGTAGCCTTTGGTTTCGGCCAGACAGAGCGCCAGCAGCGCGGAAGCGGTGGTGTCGGCGTAGTAGCCCCAGCCGCCGTCCCAGTAGCCCACGGTGTCCTGCGCGACCTGCGTGCTTTCCAGCGCCGCGACGGCCGCGTTGATCCTGGCGATGATTTCGGCGTCGATGGTCTCTCCGTAAGCCGTGGGATCGGACTGGAGCAGAGCCAGCAGGGTATACGCGGTCTCCTCGGTGCTGGAGCAGGTCAGAGAGGAAAGGATGTCATAGGCGTTTCCGGCGGCGCCGTCCGCATCGACCAGGCGGGCCGGGTCATAGCCCAGGGAACGCAGGGCGAGGATCTGCATAGCCGGTGTGCCCGCAGCGGAGGCGGGCTCAGCCGATACAAGCGCCGCCACCGCGGCATCCACATAAGACTGTTTGAGGGACTCGCCATAGCCCGGTCCACCGTATGCCTGCA